>JAEZBT010000245.1 GCA_023426865.1 Actinomycetes bacterium | reverse complement strand
GACTACCGGTGGGAGCCGCGCCTGGGCGGGCGGCGCTCGCGGCCGGCCGACCCCGCCGAGGCCGAGCGTGACGGCTGGTGGCAGGTGGCCGCATTCCGCGCGTACGCGACGCACACCCGGACGCCGGAGTTCGCCGCCGCGCTCGATGACCTCGTGCGCGACGCCCGCGCCCGGACGACCGCCGTCATGTGCAGCGAGTCGCTCTGGTGGCGGTGTCACCGGCGCCTCGTCGCCGACGCGGTGGTCCTTCTCCGGGGCCTGCCGGTGGCGCACCTCGGCCATGACGGCCGGCGCACCGTGCACATCCCCTCGGCTGGAGCCCGACGCGTCGGTGACCGTCTCGAGTACCCCGCTGACAGCGCGCGAGGCCAGGGCCGGCCAGGGGATCCCGTGCCCCTCCCGTAGGACGTTGGGCGGTTGTGCCGCAGGTCACAGCCGTTCTTCGCTGGAGGCAGGGCGGCGACGAAGCCGCTCGCGTCTCACGCACAGGAGGCACCGATGAAGGCCCTCGTCTACCACGGTCCTGGCAGCAAGGCGTGGGAGGACGTCCCCGACCCTGGGGTGCGTCAGCCCACCGACGCGATCGTGCGCATCGACACCACCACGATCTGTGGGACCGACCTGCACATCCTCAAGGGCGACGTGCCCGCTGTCACGGACGGGAGGATCCTCGGCCACGAGGGGGTGGGGACGGTGGTGGAGGTGGGCTCGGCGGTCCGCAACCACGCCGTGGGCGACCGGGTGATCATCTCCTGCATCAGCTCCTGCGGCGTGTGCACCTACTGTCGGTCGGGGAACCCTTCGCACTGTCTCGCCGACGAGGGGGCCTCGGGGATCGGCTGGATCCTCGGCCACCTGATCGACGGCACGCAGGCCGAGTACGTCCGGACCCCGTTCGCCGACAACTCCCTGTACCGGCTGCCCGAGGGCGTGCCCGACGAGGCGGCCGTCCTGCTGTCGGACATCCTGCCCACGGGCTTCGAGATGGGGGTGCTCTACGGGGAGATCAAGCCGGGCGACACCGTCGCCGTCGTGGGCGCTGGTCCCGTCGGCCTCGCGGTCATCGCCACGGCCGGTCTGGAGGGCGCCGCACAGGTCGTGGCGATCGACCTCGACGACAACCGGCTGGAGCTGGCCAAGCGCGTGGGCGCGAGCCACGTCGTCAACTCGGGACAGGCCGACTGGAAGGACCAGGTGATGGCCCTGACCGACGGCTTCGGCGTGGACGTGGCCGTGGAGGCCGTCGGGATCCCTGCGACCTTCACCATGTGCCTCGACCTCGTCCGGCCCGGTGGCCGGGTGGCGAACGTCGGGGTGCACGGCAAGCCCGTGGAGCTGCCGATCAACGACCTGTGGATCGCCAACCTGAAGATCACGATGGGCCTGGTGAACACCGACACCCTGGCGATGCTGCTGAAGCTCGTCGCGTCGAAGAAGCTGCCGGTCGAGGCGTTCGTCACGCACCGCTTCGCGCTGGACGACATCATCGACGCGTACGCGACGTTCGGCGACGCCGCCCGTACGAAGGCCATCAAGCTGGCGATCGCCCGCTGACGCGCCCGGAACGAAGCCGGCGCCCGGTCCTGCGCGGACCGGGCGCCGGCCCGTGTCCGGGGGCAGGGCGCGCCGGCGCGGTCAGGTGTGCGGCGGCGGCTCGGGAGTCTGCTCGTCGGCCACCTGCTGGTTCGACCTGGCGAGGAACCGGGGCACCACGAACCAGCCGAGCACCAGGGCCGCGAACAGCCCCCCGGACGCGGTGAGTGCGACGGCGCGGGTGGTGACGACGTCGAAGACCAGCAGCACCACCCCGGCGACCACGAGAGCCAGGAACACCAGACCCACCCGCATCAGGCGGTCGGCCTCGGTGACCAGCGTGGACTTGGCGCGGCGCCGGAAGAGCGTCCGGTGCAGGCTGACCGGCGCCACCAGCAGGCCCGTGGTGATCGCCGCCAGGAGCACCAGCACCAGGTAGATCACTCGTTGGGTGTCGGTCAGGTCGTCGAAGCGGGACTGGAACGGCACCGTGAGCAGGAAGCCGGTGAGGATCTGGATGCCGGTCTGGGTGACCCGGAGCTCCTGGAGGATCTCGTTCCAGTTGCGGTCGAGCCGTTCCGTCGGGGTCTCGTGCCGGTCGTCGACGAGGGGCCGGTCGCTCCGCTGGTCCATGGGCACATCGTGGGGCGTCGCGGGTGTGGGCGCCACCGTCGCGCGTCGGCGCGGCGCACCGGTCAGAGGAAGGCGGTCGGGTCGAACTCCGACAGCGGGATGATCCGCACCCGCGGCAGGACCACGGTGAACGCCCGTGCGTCGGTCTCGAGGTCGAAGAGCCGCAGGCCGTCCTCGGTGAGGTGTTGCAGCGCGGTGGACGTGAACTCGCGGAACCCCAGCAGGCCGACGTTGCGGTCCGGCCCGAGGAGTGCGGCGAGCTGCGTGGCGAAGTCGCTGTCATGGCTCGCGAGGAGCACGTCGCCCGGCCGTCCCGCCAGCGCGTCGAGCGTGCGCTGGATACCGATGTCGACGACCTTCTCCGTCGGGGCGCCGGCGAGCGGGATGGGGCGGAACCCGATCGCGAGCAGGGCCTGGACGAACGACATCGGCATCGTGCCGTTCGACGCGTCCAGGAAGAACAGGCCCACGACGTCGTCGCCGCCGAACGTCGTGCGCGCGAACTCGAGCACCTTCTCCCAGCGCGGGCGCTGCTCGGGCGCGGGCCGGGCGCCGAGGATCGACCCGCCCAGGGTGGCGTCGATGTTCTCGCCGTCGACGAGGAGGTACGTGGTGCGCCGGGCGACGTCCGTCATGGCCGCAGGCTAGCGGCCGCGCGCCGGCGGGGCAGCAGGCGCGGGGCGGGAGGTACGAAGCCGCAGGTGAGGGGCACGCTCCGGAACGGTGCGCCCCCGCTCACGTCGCCGTGAGCGGGGGCGGGGCGGTGCCCGTCTCACCCGCACAGGGTGTGGCAGCGCACCACGGCCCAAGGGCCGGCCATCGCTCTCGCGATGACTGAGAAGCGTGACCAAACCGTAACCCGGCCTTGACCTGGCTGCACCCGCGGCTTCGGCGGCAGCTTTCGTGGGGGTGCCGATCCGGAGTGTTTCGGGCTCGCGAGCGACACGTGCGTGACCTGGGGGTTCCCGCATCGCGGGCCGTGCCGATCTCACGTGCCGACCGCCGATCTTGATCATCATCCGAAACGCGCGACGGCCTGGTGTCCGCTCAATGAGACAGATCGTGCGTCGCTGCACGTCGCGGGCCGGACGGCGCGACGCGGGTAGTCCAGTTGGCGAGAGCGTTCTCACAGACTCTTGACCGCGCCAGAGCGACCGGCCCATCCTTGCCGGGTCGCACGGGCGTCGCCGGTGGCCGTGCGGCGGTCATCGGTCGGCGACGGAGCCGGCCCGAACCCAGGGGAGACCATGACAGCGACGCATCTCAGGCGTGCCTCGACGGCCGCGCTCGCCACCACCGTCCTCGTCCTCGGCGCCACGTCCTCGGCCCTCGCGGCCGGCGACGTGCTCGAGCCGGGCACGGACATGTACGTCGACATGTGGAGCTCACGCGTCGGAGCCGCGGCCGGGCTCTCGGGGCAGGACCGCACGAACGCCCTGCTCCTCGCGCAGTACCCCGCCGCCACGTGGCTCGAGACCGGCTCGCCGGCCGAGGTCGCCGCCCAGGCCGCGGACGTCGTCGGGCAGGCCGAGGCGCTCGGCGAGGTGCCGGTGCTCGTGGCCTACAACATCCCGTTCCGCGACTGCGCGCAGTACTCCGCCGGCGGCGCCACCTCGGTCGCCGAGTACACCGCCTGGATCGACGGCGTGGCCGAGGGCATCGGCGACAGCCCGGCCGTGGTGATCGTCGAGCCGGACGGCCTCGGGATCATCCCGTGGTACACCCCGCTCGACCAGGCTGGGCCCGAGTGGTGCCAGCCCGCCGAGGCGGACCCTGCCACCGCCGCGACTGAGCGCTTCCAGATGCTCAACTACGCGGTGGACGCCCTCGGTGCCCTGCCCGCGACCGCCGTCTACCTGGACGGCACGCACTCCGGCTGGCTCAACGTCGGCGACATCTCCGACCGGCTCGCCAAGGCCGGCGTGGCCGACGCCACCGGGTTCTTCCTCAACGTGTCGAACTACCACTTCACCGAGAACCTCGTGCAGTACGGCACGTGGATCAGCAAGTGCCTCGCGCTGGGGGACTTCGCGAACTGCCCCAACCAGTACTGGAACGGCGGACCCGAGGGTACGGCGATCGCCGATCTGCTGGGCGCCTGGACCGGCGTCGCGCTGAGCGGTGCGGGCGTGTGGAGCGACACCGCGACCGACCCGGCGCTGAACACCTCGGGCATCAACGCCCGGTACGCCGGCGTGGAGGGTCAGGCGCACTTCGTCGTCGACACCTCGCGCAACGGCCAGGGCCCGTGGACGCCGCCAGCCGGGCTGTACCCGGACGCGCAGGACTGGTGCAACCCGCCGGCCCGCGGACTGGGGGCCCGGCCGACCACCGACACCGGCAACCCGCTGGTCGACGCGTACCTGTGGGTGAAGATCCCCGGTGAGTCGGACGGCCAGTGCTCGCGGGGGCTCGGCCCGACCGGGACCGTCGACCCGGAGTGGGGCCTCGTCGACCCGCCGGCCGGCCACTGGTTCACCCAGCAGGCCGCCGACCTGCTCGCCCGCGCGAACCCGCCCGTCGCCGCGCCCACGTGCGAGGTCGAGTACACGGTGCACGGCACCTGGCCGAAGGGCTTCAACACCCAGGTCTGGCTGAAGAACACGGGCACCACCGGGATCAACGGCTGGGACATCAGGTTCGCCTTCGAGGGCGAGCAGTCGCTGAACAACTTCTGGAGCTCGGACCTGACGCAGGTCGGCGCCGTCGTCCTCGGCGAGAACCTGTCGTGGAACGCGCAGATCCGGCCCGGCCAGCGGACGACGTTCGGCTTCATCGGCCGCACGCCGGACGGCCCGGGCGCCGAGCCGCTCCTCTTCCTCGTGAACGGGGCTGCCTGCACGGTTCGCTGACGACCGTCGGGGGAGTGGGGGGGGGGCGGGGGGGCGGG
>JAEZBT010000237.1 GCA_023426865.1 Actinomycetes bacterium | reverse complement strand
GTCTGCGCGTGCCGGAGGACGTGTCGGTGGCGGGCTTCGACGGCCTGGACCTGCCGTGGCTCTCCCCCGACGTCCTGACGACCGTCGCGCAGCCGCTGAGCGCGAAGGGCCAGGCGATCGGGCACGCCGTCGAGCGCGTGCTCGCCGGCGAGGTGCCCCCGCCCGTCCGCCTGGACGTCGAGCTGCGCGTCGGCACGACGACAGGGCCGCCGCGCGCCTGAGGCGTCGCGGGCTCGAGCCGCTACAGCCGGACGAGCGCCTGCGCCTTCGCGAGGACCCTCGCGCCCTCGAACGTGACCGTGAGGTCGACGCGCACGGTGCCGGCCTCGGCGTCGATCGCGCCGACGACCCCGGCCACCTCGACCACGGCCTCACCGGGGTCGGGCACGGGCACGGGGCGCGAGAACCGCACGCCGTAGTCGACGATCGCGCCCGGGTCGCCGGTCCAGTCGGTGACGACGTTGACGGCCTGACCCATGGTGAACATGCCGTGCGCGATGACGCCCGGCAGGCCGACTTCGCGCGCGAACCGCTCGTTCCAGTGGATCGGGTTCCGGTCACCGCTCGCGCCGGCGTAGTGCACGAGGTGCGCGCGGGTGACGGTCACGGTCCGGGTGCCGATCGACTGGCCGACCTCGAGGTCGGCGATGACGGGGCGCGCGCTCATGCGTCCGCCCCCCGGACGGCCAACGTCGAGACGACGGTGGCGAGCGGGGCGCCGTCGGCGGCCGAGGCGAGCTCGCAGCGGGTGGTCACCATCGCCAGGCCCGCACGCTCGGTGATCGAGTCGACGTGCAGGACGGTGACGACCTCGTCGCCCGCGTGCAGCGGTCGGTGGTGCGTGAAGCGCTCGTCGGCGTGCACGACGCGCGAGAAGTCGATGCCGGCCTCGGGGTCCTCGATGAGCTGTGCCTCGGCACGCTGCGCGATGACCACCGCGAAGGTCGGCGGAGCGACGACGTCGGGGTGCCCCAGCGCGCGGGCCGCCGCGACGTCGTGGTGCGCCGGGTGGTCAGCGCCGACCGCGCGCGCGAAGTCCCGCAGGTGCTCCCGCCCGACGACGTAGGCCGCCGTCGGCGGGTACTCGCGTCCCGCGAACTCGAGGTTGACCCCCACGGGCGAGCGTCAGCGGGTCTCGCGGTGCGCGGTGTGCTTGCCGCAGCGCGGGCAGAACTTCTTCAGCTCGAGCCGGTCGGGGTCGTTCCGACGGTTCTTCTTGGTGATGTAGTTCCGCTCCTTGCAGTCCACGCACGCGAGCGTGATCTTCGGGCGGACGTCCTGGGTCTTGCTGGCCACTTCTGTGCCACCTCTCGCGCGCTGGGCGCAGTGCTCTGCCGGTTCGTCCCGCGCGCCGGGTCGACGCGCCACTACTGGTAGCGGGGGCGGGATTCGAACCCGCGACACCACGATTATGAGCCGTGTGCTCTAACCACCTGAGCTACCCCGCCATTCCAGGACCTGGCCCGACGGACGCGCCGTCGGGCCAGGCACCAGGAGAGCCCCGAAAGGGAATCGAACCCTTGACCTTCTCCTTACCATGGAGACGCTCTGCCGACTGAGCTATCGGGGCGGCCTGGCTAGGGTACACGCGGCCCGACGCGCCTGCGAAATCCTTGACAGCCCGACGTCCGGGCCGTCCGCGGGTACCCGACCCGCGCGCCCGGCGGCCGGGCCCTCAGGCCCGGATGGTGCCGCGCGCGGCCCCCCAGAATTGGATGACGGCGCCGCCCGGGTGATCGAGACCTGCGGGCGGCGCCGTCGTCTGGAGGGGTTCACGGGCCCGCCCCGCGTCTGTGCGGGAGCCCGCGTGCCATGGCGCTCGTCTCTCACGTTAGAGAGCCGCCGCTTGACCGTTCCAGGGGCGAACGTCCCGAAGTGGACACGCTTTCACCCGGACGGCGCACGACGTCGCCCGCGCGCGTCCGGCGCCGCCGCTACCCCGGGAGCACGACAGCTCACCGGAGAACACGACAGGCCGGACCCTGTGGGTCCGGCCTGGTGGTGGCAGGTGAGGGATTCGAACCCCCGTAGCTCTCGCAGCTGATTTACAGTCAGCCCCCTTTGGCCGCTCGGGTAACCTGCCGGGGTCGTGCGGATGGAAGGATAGCAACTCGCGAGGGTGGTCCCGTACACCGCCCGACGCCCCCGAACCACGGCAGGAGGACAGATGGCCGGCGACTCGTCGTTCGACGTCGTGAGCAAGGTCGACCGCCAGGAGGTCGACAACGCGCTCAACCAGGCTGCCAAGGAGGTGTCGCAGCGCTACGACTTCAAGGGCGTCGGGGCCTCGATCGCGTGGTCCGGCGAGAAGCTCGTCGTGATGACCGCCAACTCGCCCGAGCGCGCCAAGGCCGTCCTGGACGTCTTCGAGACCAAGCTCGTCAAGCGCGGCATCTCCCTGAAGTCCCTCGAGGTCGGCGAGCCCAAGCAGTCGGGCAAGGAGTACCGGCTCGAGGCGCTCGTCAAGGAGGGCCTGAGCAGCGAGAACGCGAAGAAGATCGCCAAGATCGTGCGCGACGAGGGCCCCAAGGGCGTCAAGACGCAGATCACCGGCGACGAGCTGCGCGTCTCCGCCAAGAGCCGCGACGACCTGCAGGCCGTGATCGCGCTGCTCAAGGCCGCCGACCTCGACGTCGCACTCCAGTTCGTCAACTACCGCTGACGCCTCCCGGGGCCCACTTCCCGAGCGGGTGAGCCGGCAGGGCCAGGTCTGCCACCACCCCGGCATGGTCGCTCGCCCACACACCGTCGACGGGGCCGTCGAGGAGACGCTCGCACGACAGGACCGCGAGCGTGGGACCGTGATCGACCGCCCGCACCAGGACGTGGTCGATCCGGCGGGACGGGCCGGTCGGCATCTGCCCGCCCTTGACCAGAGGGTTCGCGGCGTCGAACGTCCAGCCGGCCGCGCCGGGGTGCGCGGCCTCCCACGCGTCCTGGTAGGCGATGCGCAGACCGGGACGGTGGAGTCGACCGGCCCACAGGCGCATGCTGTCCGCGTCGCTGGTCGCGTCGAAGTCTCCGAGCACGACGACGTGCACGTCGCGCGCCGCGACCGCCGCCTCGACCGCCCGCGCCGCAGTCTCGGCCTGGAGGACACGTTCGCCCTCGGCAGGGAACGGCCACGACGGCTTATGGTGGACCACGACGACGCCCCCCAGCGGCGTCTCCACCTCGACGGCGAGCGTCGCGAGCCACGGGATCTGACCGGGGCCGCCCAGTCGCTGGTCGAGCTCGAAGAGGCGCCTGTGCGGTGCGCGCGTCGCCAGTACCGCGCTGACGCCGTCGTCGGAGCGCCTGGCGAAGGGCGCGACGGAGAAACCGTCCCCCACGATCGTGGGCACGACGTCGCCGTCGGGCGGCACCTCCTGGAGGGCGACCACGTCGGCACCTGCCGTCCTCACGGCGTGGCGAAGGAGCGGGAGCCGTTGCTCCCAGCCGGGGTTGTCCGGGCCGTACACGTTCAGGGTCAGGACTCGGAGCCGCGGATGTGCCATCCGTGCACGCTAGGCACCAGGCGTCAGCGGCGCATGTGCACGGTCAGTAGCGGGTGATGCCGCCCTGCTGGTCGGACATCCGCCGCAGGCGCTGGATGCGCTCCGCCATCGGCGGGTGGGTGGCGAACAGCGAGCTCATGCCGCCGGCCCGGAACGGGTTCGCGATCATCAGGTGCGAGACGTCGACCAGGTCGCGGTTCGGCGGGAGCGGCGCGCGCTGCGTGCCGCGCTCGAGCTTGGCGAGCGCCGAGGCCAGGGCGAGCGGGTCGCCGGTCAGGCGCGCGCCGTCCTCGTCCGCGTCGTACTCGCGCGTGCGGCTGATGGCGAGCTGGATGAGCAGCGCCGCGACCGGGGCGAGGAGCGCCATCGCGATCATCGCCAGCGGGTTGCCACCGCCGCGCCTGTCGCCGCCGCCGAAGAACATGAGGAACTGCGCGACGGCGGTGATCATCCCCGCGAACGCGGCCGCCACCGACGACGTGAGGATGTCGCGGTTGTAGACGTGCATGAGCTCGTGGCCGAGCACGCCGCGCAGCTCGCGCTCGTCGAGCATCGCCAGGATGCCCTCGGTGCAGCAGACCGCGGCGTTGCGCGGGTTGCGGCCGGTCGCGAACGCGTTGGGGGCCGCCGTCGGGGAGACGTACAGGCGCGGCATCGGCTGCTGGGCCGCCGTGGAGAGCTCGCGGACGATGCGGTACATCGCCGGCTGCTCGATCTCGCTCACCGGCCGGGCGCGCATCGCGCGGATCGCCAGCTTGTCGGAGTTCCAGTAGCCGTAGGCAGTGCCGAGCACGCCGAGCCCCGCGAAGAGCCACAGGTACTGTCCCCGGCCCACCACCGACCCCAGGCCGATCATCAGCGCCCAGAGCACGCCGAAGAGGGCCGCCGTCTTGAGGCCGTTGAAGTGCCGACGTCCCACCGGGTCCTCCCGTCCGTCCCGCTCCCACCTGCGGCTCGCGCCCGCCACGCCGGGCCCCGGCGTCCGCTGAGCACAACGCCTGACGGCGCCCGCCGGTTCCCGTCGGGCGGACGCCCCGCCGTGCGGCACGGTCGTTCGGCGTACCGCATGGGCATGGTCGCGGCGCACGAGATGGGCTTCGCGCGGCGCGTGGCCGACGAGGTGTGCTTCCTGCACGAGGGCCGCGTGCACGAGCGCGGCGCCCCCGAGCAGGTCCTGGGCGACCCGGCGCAGCAGCGCACCCGCGACTTCCTCCGCCGCCTGGCCTGAGCCGGCCGGGCGCCGCCGCCGACCCCGACACCGCGGCGGAGGTCGACGTCGAGGTCGAGGGTTTCGACCGAGGTCGAGGGTTCTGACCCACGACCTCGATCACGACCTTCGACCTCGGCGGAGAGGGCGCCGCCCGGCGCACCCCCGCGTCAGGAACCGGCGGGAAGCTTGCGCATCACCGCGAGCATGTCCTCGCGCGGGACGACCTTGATCCGCTCGCGGCCGTGCGGGGCGCCCAGCTCGCGCTCGTAGGCGTCCAGCAGGGTCCAGCCCGCCCACTCGATCGGCTCGACGCCACGCTCGGTCAGGAACTCCACGACGGCGTCGGGGGCCCGCTCGGGCGCGCGCGGCAGGGCCTCGGCGTCCTGCACGAGGTGACGGATGGTCTCGCTCGCGTCGGACTTCGTGTGCCCGATCAGGCCGACGGGGCCGCGCTTGATCCAGCCCGTGGCGTAGATGCCACCGATCGTGTCGCCGGCCGGGTCGAGCACGCGGCCCTCGCGGTTGGGGATGACGCCCGCGACCTCGTCGAACGGCACGCCCGGCAGCGGCGAGCCGAAGTAGCCGACGGCGCGGTACACGGCCTGCACGGGCCAGTCGTGCGTCTGGCCGGTGCCCGCCACGGACCCGTCGCCCGTGAGCACCGTGCGCTCGGTCCGCAGGCCCTCGACCCGGTCGGTGCCGAGCACCGCGACCGGCTTGTGCAGGAAGTGCAGGTGGATGCGCCGCGACGCGGTCAGCTCGGACGGGTCCTTGAGCGTCCAGTCCGTCAGGGTCTTGACCACCTGCTTGGTCTGGTTCGAGGAGTGGATGGCCGCCATCGACCCCTCGTCGAACTCGAAGTCCTCGGGGCTGACCAGGACGTCCACGTCGGGCACGTGCCCGAGCTCGCGCAGCTCCAGCGGCGAGAACTTCGCCTGCGCCGGGCCGCGGCGGGCGAACACGTGCACGTCCGTCACCGGGTTCGTCTTGAGCGTGGCGTAGACGTTGTCCGGGATCTCGGTGGGCAGCAGGTCGTCCGCGTGCTTGGACAGGATGCGCGCGACGTCGAGCGCCACGTTCCCGGCACCCAGGATCGCCACGTGCTGGGCCTCGAGCGGCCACTCGCGCGGCACGTCGGGGTGCCCGTCGTACCAGGACACGAAGTCGGCGGCGCCGTGGGAGCCGGGCAGGTCGATGCCGGGGATCGGCAGGGCCGCGTCCTTGATCGCGCCCGTGGAGAAGATGACGGCGTCGTAGAAGCGGCGCAACTCCTCCAGCGTCACGTCCCCGCCGAAGTCCACGTTGCAGAGCAGACGGATGTCGCCCCGCTCGAGGATCTTGTGCAGCGCACCGATGATCTGCTTGATCCGCGGGTGGTCGGGCGCGACGCCGTAGCGCACCAGCCCGAACGGGGCCGGCAGCCGCTCGATCAGGTCGATGCTGACGTCCAGCCCGGACTTGCTCAGGATGTCCGAGGCGTAGATGCCGGCCGGGCCGGCGCCGACCACCGCCACACGAAGTTCGTTGCTCACAGGGAGAGGGGAGCCTTCCGCAGGTCGAGGGGAGCACGCGCCCCGAAGGCGCGGGCAGGAGGGAGTCTGCGGACCAGTCTAGGTCGGCCCGCCGCGGGCGACGGTCCCTGGCCCCGGGCCTGGACAGCTCCTCCCCGCAACCTCAACGGGTACGCCGACGGCGGACCTCGAGCACGACGCTGTCGACGCGCGGTGGCGGCCGGAATGCGGTGCGGGGCACGCTGCGTCCCACCTCGAGCTCCCAGCGCGCCTCCCACCGGCCTGCCCCCGACGCGCGCCCCGCCGCCAGTCGTCGCGCGGCTGCCCGCTGGAGCACCAGGCGGGCGTCGACGAGCCGCGAGCCCCGCGCGAGCAGCAGCCGGAGCAGGTCCGACGTCACGCCGTAGGGCGGGCTGGCCACGACGCGGAACGCGCGGCGAGGCAGCAGCAGGTCCCGCACGTCGACCTGCACGACCGTGACAGGCGCGTCGGCGAAGAGCTGCCTCAGCGTGGCGGCACGGCGCGGGTGCAGCTCGACCGCGACGACCCGCGCACCCGCGGAGACGAGGTGACGGGTCAGGGCGCCGTCCCCGGCCCCGACGTCGAGCACGAGCTCGCCGGGCCGGACCCCAGCCTCAGCGACCAGCCGACGTGCCCATGCGTCCGACAGGGGATGCCATCCCCAGTCCCGCCTCGTCCGCGGCGCGGCCCGGACGTTCCCGGACACGACGCACCATCAGCATCATCGGCATGGCCACGACGCTAGGGGCCACCCCCGGTCGTCCGCCATGGAATTCCCGGCAGGGCGGGACCTGGGAGGTCTACCGTCGCGGGATGCCCGACGTACGGCGCCCCGAACCGATCGACCGGCCGGGCCTGGGGCTGGGGCTCGGCGCGTACCTCGCCTGGGGCTTCCTGCCGCTGTACTTCCCGCTGCTCGACCCGGCCGGGCCGGTCGAGATCATCGCGCACCGGGTGATCTGGTCGGTCGTCTTCTGCGTGCTGCTTCTCACGGTGACGCACGGCATGGCCGACCTGCGGGCGGCCCTGCGGAGCAGGCGCACCACCGCCTGGCTCGCGACGGCCGGCGCGCTCGTCGCCACGAACTGGCTGATCTACGTCCACGCCGTGCTCAGCGGGCACACGGTCGACGCCGCCCTCGGGTACTACATCAACCCGCTGGTCACGGTTGCGCTCGCGGTGGTCGTCCTGGGCGAGCGCATGCGGCCCACGCAGTGGGTGGCGCTGGGCTTCGGGGCCGCGGCCGTCGTCGTGATCACCGCCGGGATGGGCCGGCTGCCGTGGATCGCCCTCGCGCTCGCGCTGACGTTCGCCGTGTACGGGCTGGTCAAGAACCGGGTCGGCCGCACCGTCGGGGCCGCGGCGAGCCTCACGGTCGAGACTGCCGCGATGACGCCCTTCGCGCTCGCCTACCTGGGCGTCCTCGCCGCCGACGACCGGCTCACCCTCACCCGGGGCGGCTGGCACGCGGTCGGCCTCGTGGCGCTCGGCGTGGTGACGGCCGTGCCGCTCCTCCTCTTCGGCGGCGCGGCCCGCCGGCTGCCGCTGAGCGTCATCGGGCTCCTCCAGTACCTGACCCCGAGCATGCAGTTCGTCATCGCGCTCGTGGTGTTCGGCGAGGAGATGCCGGCCGCGCGGTGGGCGGGCTTCGCGCTGGTGTGGGCCGCACTGGTGGTGCTCACGTTCGACGGGCTGCGTGCCGGACGTCAACCGCGCCGGGCGCTCCCCGTGGTCGAGGGTCAGGCGATCGTGAACCAGAAGTCGCCGAACGAGACGGTGGCGCCGACGGGCACCCGCACGAGCTGACCGGGCGCGCAGATCACCTGGGCGCCGTCGGGCAGCGTGACGACCGTCCCGTTCGTGGACCCGCGGTCGCGCACCCAGACCCCGGAGGCGTCCAGGCCCACGGCGAGGTGCGTCTTGGACACCGAGCGGCGCGTGTCCGGCACGGCGACGACCTGGTCGGGCAGCGGCTCGTCGTCCCGGCGCGCGGGGTTGCGGCCCACGAGAACGAACGAGCCGAGCGTCACGACCTCGCCGTTCCACAGGTGCAGGACGGCCTGCAGCGGGACGTCCACGCGGGGGCGGGCGCGGCCGACCCCGCTCAGGCTGAGCCGGGTGGCCTCGACGTCGTCGAGGTCCTCCTCGAGCTCGTCCGGCTCGTCGGCGGGCGGCGCGGGCGCGGGGGCCGCGAAGCCGTCCGGGACGTGGTCCACGAGCACCGTCGGCTCGAGCGGCGGCGGCCCGCCGGGGGCGACCGGCCGGAGGC
>JAEZBT010000111.1 GCA_023426865.1 Actinomycetes bacterium | reverse complement strand
CGTCCGAGGCGATCGGGCGGGCTCTCGCCGCCGGGGCGGCCAGGGCGCTGGCCTGCGGCGCCGTGCTGCTCCTCGCGGCCTGGGCGGGTGATCGAGGCGTCTTGCGGGCGATCGCCGCGCCGCGCGGTGGCATCGCGGCACGCCCGGGATCGACGCCGGGGCCCGAGGAGACGACAACCGTCGGGTAGAGTGGAAGCCCGTGGCAGATCGCGCGCACAGACTCTCCGGGCGGTCGGACTTCCCGACCCGGCACATCTTCGTCACGGGGGGCGTCGCCTCCTCACTCGGCAAGGGCCTCACGGCCTCGAGCCTCGGCCGGTTGCTCCGGTCCCGTGGGCTGCGGGTCACCATGCAGAAGCTCGACCCGTACATCAACGTCGACCCCGGGACGATGAACCCGTTCCAGCACGGCGAGGTGTTCGTCACCGAGGACGGCGCCGAGACCGACCTCGACATCGGCCACTACGAGCGGTTCCTCGACGTCCCGCTGTCCGCACAGGCGAACGTCACCACGGGCCAGATCTACTCCACGGTCATCGCCAAGGAACGCCGCGGCGAGTTCCTCGGCGACACCGTCCAGGTGATCCCGCACATCACCGACGAGATCAAGTCGCGGATGCGGGCGCAGGCGGGCCCCGGCGTCGACGTCATCATCACGGAGATCGGCGGCACGGTCGGCGACATCGAGTCGCTGCCGTTCATCGAGGCCGCGCGTCAAGTGCGTCAGGACGTCGGCCGCGACAACGTGTTCTTCCTGCACGTCTCGCTCGTGCCGTACCTCGCCCCCAGCGGCGAGCTCAAGACCAAGCCGACGCAGCACTCGGTCGCTGCGCTGCGCTCCATCGGCATCCAGCCGGATGCGCTCGTCCTGCGCGCCGACCGCGAGCTGCCGGAGTCCACCAAGCGCAAGATCGCGCTGTTCTGCGACGTCGACGTCGAGGCGGTGGTGACCGCCGCGGACGCGCCGAGCATCTACGACATCCCGCGTGTCCTGCACCGCGAGGGCCTGGACGCGTACGTCGTCCAGCGCCTGCGCCTGCCGTTCCGCGACGTCGACTGGAGCTCGTGGAACCGCGTCACCGAGCTCGTCCACCACGCGCCGCACACGGTCGAGGTCGCCCTCGTCGGCAAGTACGTGGACCTGCCCGACGCCTACCTCTCGGTGAGCGAGGCGCTGCGCGCGGGCGGCTTCGCGAACGACGCGCGGGTGCGCATCCGGTGGGTCGAGTCCGACGCGTGCGCGACGCCCGAGGGCGCGGAGCGCGCGCTGGCCGGCGTGGACGCGATCCTCGTGCCGGGCGGCTTCGGCGTGCGGGGCATCGAGGGCAAGGTCGGCGCGCTGACCTGGGCGCGCACGCGCGGCGTGCCGACGCTCGGCATCTGCCTCGGCCTGCAGGTCATGGTCATGGAGTTCGCGCGGTCGATCCTCGGCCTGACCGGGGCGTCGTCGTCGGAGTTCGACCCCGGGACCGAGCACCCGGTCGTCGCGACCATGGCGGAGCAGCTGGCGATCGTCGAGGGAGACGGCGACATGGGCGGGACCATGCGGCTCGGCTCGTACGACGCGACGATCCGGCCCGGCACCCTCACGGCGGAGGCCTACGGCACCGAGCGTGTGCGGGAGCGGCACCGTCACCGCTACGAGGTCAACAACGCCTACCGCGCGCAGCTGGAGGAGCGCGGCCTGGTGATCTCGGGCACGTCCCCGGACGGCTCGCTCGTGGAGTTCGTCGAGCTGCCCGCCGAGGTCCACCCGTACTACGTGGGCACGCAGGCGCACCCGGAGTTCCAGTCGCGTCCCACGCGGCCGCACCCGCTGTTCGCGGGCCTGATCCGTGCGGCGCTCGAGTGCCGCACGCGGGCAGCGGCGGACGAGACGGCCGAGGCGACCAACCACGTCGGGCACGCGTCCGGCCGGGCCGACGACGCGGAGCCGGTGGCGGCGGAGGACCAGGCCTGATGACGACACCTGCCCCGCTCGCCGACGTCCCGGGCGAGCGGCCCGTCCTCGAGTCGCAGGTCGTCCACCGGGGCCTCGTGTGGGATGTCGTCCGGGAGACCGTCGAGCTCGGGCCCTACCGCACGGTGGTCCGTGAGTACGTGCGGCACCCGGGCGCGGTGGCGGTGATCGCCCTGGACGACGACGACCGTGTCCTCCTGCTACGGCAGTACCGGCACCCCGTGGGCGCCGAGCTGTGGGAGCCGCCGGCCGGGCTGCTCGACATGCCGGGGGAGGACCCCGTGGCGGCCGCCCGGCGCGAGCTCGCCGAGGAGGCGGACCTCACCGCAACCGAGTGGTGGCTGCTGGCGGAGTACCTCACGACGCCCGGCGGGAGCGACGAGTCCCTGCGGGTCTACCTCGCTCGCGGCGTGGCCGAGGTCCCGCACGTCGACCGGCACCTGCGGGAGGACGAGGAGGCGGACATGGAGCCCGTGTGGATTCCCCTCGACGAGGCCGTCGCCGGCGTGCTCGCGGGACGGTTCCGCAACCCGTCGACCGCCGTCGGCGTCCTGGCCGCGGCCGCGGCGCGGTCGCGCGGCTGGGCGGACCTGCGGTCCGTGCAGCGGGACTGATCACCGTGGCGTGGTGGCGACGGCGTCCGGCGCCGCCGCCCTCGCAGGGCGGGGGTCCAGACC
>JAEZBT010000087.1 GCA_023426865.1 Actinomycetes bacterium | reverse complement strand
GCCCCCACCCGCGAAGGTGGGGGCCGCCGTCGTGCGTCGCGGGCCGGGCGGTCAGCCCGCCAGCGGCGTCAGGGCGACGTAGTCCTCGATCGAGCCGTCGCGCATCGCGACCTCGATGATCGCCCGGCCCAGCGGGTCGAGTTCGTCGGTGAGGTACTGCGCCAGCTCGGCCTTGAAGAAGTCCGTGAGCAGGCGCGCGCCCTCGTCGTAGGCCTCGACGCCGACCTGGGACTGCTTGTCGGGGCGCAGGAACGTCGGCCGGATGAGCTGGCCGTCGATCTTGACCTCCTTGAGCGTGTACCCGAACAGCGGGCACCGCGAGGGCACCAGGTGCTCCGGGCGGATGCGGCCCGCGCCGCGCCGGGCCAGGTACTCGCGCGTCAGCCACTGGGCGGCGAAGCCGACCCGGTAGGCGCCCACGTGCTGGTTCGGCGTGAGGACGTACCGCGTGCGCGGGTTGTCGACGATCTGCCGCAGCAGCAGGTTCGCACCGCCCACCTTGGTGCCGGTCGAGAACGGCCAGAACGAGCCGACGCCCTCGGAGACGAGGCCACCGTGCGCGAGAGTCTTCTCGGCGGTCGGGCTCTCGCCGATCGACGGGTTCTTGTCGCCACGGGGGGCCACGAGCCGCCACAGCCAGGCCAGCGCAGGCGGCACGATGTGCATCATGCCCATGATCCCGTAGCTCGGCTTGAGCCGGGTGCAGGCCGGCATGCGGACACCGAACGTGCGGACGTCGACCTCCTCCGGCTCGCCCACCACGTCCGCGACCAGGCGCCTGGGCACGATGACGCGCGGGTTCGGGCACGGCTTCCCGCTGGAGTCGAGCGTGTGCTCCCAGGGCAGGCAGGTGGCGTCGGGGACACCCTCGATGTTGAAGAACACGAGCGGCTCGGACGGGTGGATGATCGTCCGCTCGAGGTTCACGTCGTCGCCGTAGGCCGTGAGGTTGTCCACGCGGACGAACCAGCCGTCCTCGGCGTCCGTGATGACCAGCTTGCCGCCGGTGTTCTGCAGCGACCGGTGGCACGAGGTCATGTCGTCCGTGACGGGCTCGAGCCGGCTGGTCTCCGAGAGCGTGATGACGTACGGCTCGTCGGTCACGACGTTCGTGCCCAGCAGGATGCGGCCGTCCTCGCGGCGGCGGATCTCCTGGCACATCTCCGACTTGCCGCCGCCGGAGGCGCCCTCGTGCATGACGACCGTCTCGTTCTCGTACGGCGTGGTCACGCGGACGCTCGACGCGTGCGCGGTGAGCCAGCCCTCCTGCTCGCCGATGTCGAGCAGCACCGAGAACACGCCCTTCTTCGCGGACGGCCCCGGGTAGAGGTTGTACGCGAAGAACTCGTGGAGCTCCGGCGTCCGCTGGTGCACGACGATCTGCTTGCCGCCGAAGTACGTGTGCCGGAACGGCGGGGCGACGTACATGATCGCCCGCGGCGTGAAGTCGCCGACCTCGTCGAAGGTGAGCCAGCCCTGCAGGTCCATGAGCGCGAGCGCGAAGAAGGCCGCGTTCACCGGCACGACGGCGAGCGAGGCGTCGCCGTAGGTCAGCGCCCCGGCCTTGAAGGGGAGGACGACGAGGTCCTGGTCGGCCAGCCAGGCGAGGGTCTGGGCGCGCAGGTTCGCGAAGCTCTCGCCGTGCCGGTCCGCGAAGCGGGGCTTGTCGGTGGGCAGGTCGTCGCCGATGCGCATGCAGTCGGGGTCCCGGCGGCGCATGTAGTCCTCGGGGTAGTTCACGGCCATGCCGTTCTTGCAGCGCACGACGGTCGCCTCGGTCACGGTGCGGCCGTCGACGTCGTAGTCGACCGAGAACGTGGGGCCGCCCTCAGGTCCGAGCGCGAGCGCGTACAGCTCCTCGCGCGTCGTGGGGGTGATGATGCTGCGGGCGCCGTCGAGGGCGGCCCGGACGTCGTCCGGCAGGGTCACGCTGGCCAGGCGTCGCGACACGGCAGGCTCCTTGCTCGAGCCCGTGGGCTCATCGGTGGTGGCCGACGTGCCGCAGTGCCCGCCGTCGGACCGATGCGGCACACCGCTTGACCGGATCATTGCCTGATCCGGCCCTGGGATTGTGGGACCTTCGGGGCGCGGGTGACCGCATTCTGGCCGAATCGTCCCGCATCGCGAGACGCGCCGCCGCTCAGCCGAGCGGCTGGCACACCGCGCAGACGTACACCGCGCCGCCGAGGTACTGCTCCTTCGTCACGCGGCCGCCGCACCGCGGGCAGGGCAGCTCGAGGGTCCGCCGGCTGAGCACCGTCGCGTACCCGCCGGGCCGCCCCAGCAGGTCGCGCTCGGTGTCGCGGCCGCCCTCCACGGTCATCGTGCGCAGCACCGCCGGCACCGCCGCGACCAGGGCCCGACGGGCGTCGTCGTCCAGGTCCGCGACCTTGCGGCGGGGGTGCACCCCTGCCGTCCAGAGGATGTCCTGCAGGACGCCGTTGCCGAGCCCGGGCACGCGCTGCTCCGTGGCGAGCAGGGCCTTCGCCGACAGCCGCCCGGCGCCGTCGGCGGTCAGGAGCCCGCCCGCGTCGAACCCGTCGGCGAGCGGCGATGGCGCCCCGCGCGCGGCCAGGTAGTAGGGGTTCTCGTTCTCGCCGTCGCGGAACGCCTGGATGCCGCCGTACATCGCGATGGTCACGACGAGCGCGGAACCGTCGTCGAGGTCCAGCCGGAGCTGGTGGCGGTCCGGGACGGGCGTGCCCGACAGGTGGAGCCGCGGCACGGCGCCGTCGGACAGCACGGCCAGGACGTCGTCGTCGAGGACCAGCTCGAGATGGCCGCCCCACGACCGGGCGCCCGTGACGACCCGCCCCGCGAGGAGGTCGCCGTAGCCGCCGGGGTCGCCGAAGAACCACGTGAGCTTGTGGGGTGTGTGCCCGGCCTCGGCGACGACGACGGTGCGACCCACCAGCAGGGTCCTGGCCTGCGCGGCCAGCGCCGCGGCCTCGGGCAGCTCGAGCATGAGGTCCTCCTCGCGTCCGCGTCCATGATCGTCCATCGATGATCCGAGCGGGCGAAAAGGACGATCGGACCTACCGTGGGAGCGCGATCACCGCCACAATCGGCGCGTGACTGTGAGCCCCGGGTGGTACGACGACGGCGTCACGCCGGGTGTCGAGCGCTGGTTCGACGGCCGCGGCTGGACCGAGACGACGCGCTCGGCCGGGCCCGCCGTGAGTACGGCGACCGCGGCGCCCGCGGCAGCCGCGGCGACCGCGTGGGTGCCGCAGGACGTGCCGGCCCTGTCGGAGCCGGACCGCTCGCC
>JAEZBT010000086.1 GCA_023426865.1 Actinomycetes bacterium | reverse complement strand
CCCTCCGGGGCTGCCGGGCCGGCGTCGGCCGAGGCGGCGGCGTCGGCCGCGTAGATAGCCTCGCCGATCTTATGCGCGACGGCCGAGAGCGCGGCCTGCTTGGCCTTCACAGCCTCGACGTCGTCGCCCTCGAGCGCGGTGCGCAGCTCACCGACCGCGGCGGTGACGTCGGTCTTGACGTCGTCGGGCACCTTGTCGCCGTTGTCGCGCAGGACCTTCTCGGTCGAGTAGACGAGCGCCTCGGCCTGGTTGCGGGTCTCGGCCTCCTCGCGCCGCTTCTTGTCCTCGGCGGCGTGCGCCTCGGCCTCCTTGATCATGCGCTCGATGTCGTCCTTCGGCAGCGCGGAGCCGCCGGTGATCGTCATCGACTGCTCCTTGCCCGTGCCGCGGTCCTTCGCGGAGACGTGCACGATGCCGTTCGCGTCGATGTCGAACGTGACCTCGACCTGCGGGACGCCGCGCGGCGCCGGCGCGATGCCGGTGAGCTCGAAGGTGCCCAGCGGCTTGTTGTCGCGCGCGAACTCACGCTCGCCCTGGAAGACCTGGATGAGCACGGACGGCTGGTTGTCCTCGGCCGTGGAGAAGATCTCCGAGCGCTTGGTCGGGATGGCCGTGTTGCGCTCGATGAGCTTGGTCATCACGCCGCCCTTGGTCTCGATGCCGAGGCTGAGGGGGGTGACGTCGATGAGCAGCACGTCCTTGCGCTCACCCTTGATGACGCCCGCCTGGAGCGCGGCGCCGACGGCGACGACCTCGTCCGGGTTCACGCCCTTGTTGGGCTCCTTGCCCCCGGTCAGCTCGGTGACGACGTCGGTCACCGCGGGCATGCGGGTCGAGCCGCCGACGAGGACCACGTGGTCGATGTCGCTCAGCTTGATCCCGGCGTCGCGGATCACGGCGTGGAACGGCGCCTTGGTGCGGTCGAGGAGGTCCGCCGTCATCTGCTCGAACTGGGCGCGCGTGAGCTTGGTGTCGAGGTGGATCGGGCCGTTCTCGCTCATCGACAGGTACTGCATGGAGATGGTGGTGCTCGTCGCCGACGACAGCTCCTTCTTCGCCTGCTCGGCGGCCTCGCGGAGGCGCTGGAGGGCGATCTTGTCCTTGGACAGGTCGACGCCGGAGGAGTTCTTGACCTCCTTGATGAGGTGCTCGACGACGCGCATGTCCCAGTCGTCGCCGCCCAGGTGGTTGTCGCCGGAGGTGGCGCGCACCTGGATGGTCGAGAAGCCGTCCTCGTCCTTGCCGACCTCGAGGAGGGACACGTCGAACGTGCCGCCGCCGAGGTCGAAGACGAGGATGAGCTCGTCCTCCTTGCCCTTGTCGAGGCCGTAGGCGAGCGCGGCGGCCGTCGGCTCGTTGATGATGCGGAGCACGTTGAGGCCGGCGATCTGGCCGGCGTCCTTCGTGGCCTGGCGCTGGGCGTCGTTGAAGTACGCGGGGACCGTGATGACGGCGTCGGTCACCGGCTCGCCGAGGTACTGCTCGGCGTCGCGCTTGAGCTTGCCGAGGACGCGCGCGGAGATCTCCTGCGCGGTGTAGTCCTTGTCGTCGATCTTGACGTCCCAGTCGGTGCCCATGTGGCGCTTGACCGAGGTGATCGTGCGGTCGACGTTGGTCACGGCCTGGCGCTTGGCGATCTCGCCGACGAGCACCTCGCCGCTCTTGCTGAACGCGACGACCGACGGCGTCGTGCGGGCGCCCTCGGCGTTGGCGATGACGGTGGGCTCGCCGCCCTCGAGGACGGAGACGCAGGAGTTGGTGGTGCCGAGGTCGATGCCGACGGCGCGTGCCATGGACGGTGCCTTTCGTTCGGGGGCGCCCCGGGTGGGGGCTGGTGTTGAGCCTTCTGCGCTCAAGTTTGCGACGCGCGGGCCGCGAGCGCAAGCCGAGCGGGCGTGAAGTTGAGCGCACCACGCTCAAGGCCTGCCCCCGGCCCGCCGCCGGCGGCCGCCGTCGGGCGAACCGGCCGCCCACCCGTGCGGCTCGCAACTATCGAGCCCGCGCATGTCGCTTTCGGGCCCGAGCCGGGGGCGTCGCCTAAACGTTTCCGGCAGATGGCAGCCCTGCCGGTCGCCCGGACGACGTCGCAGACTGCCTCTCGTACGCCTGGACAGACCCGTCAAACGGCCCGCCCAGCCCCGAGACCGCCACGTCGGCAGTCCCACAGCGATGCGCGGGGCGTCGTCGTCGGTCACGCACAGAGAGGTGCATCATGTCCGATACTTTCGCGCTTCGGCGGGGCGCCCGTCCCCGTGGCCGGCTGGTGAGCATGCTCGCCGCCGGTGCGATGGCGACGGCCGTGGCCCTGACGGCCGTCGGACCGGCACAGGCCGCGACCATCACGACCAACCAGACCGGCACGCACGACGGGTACTTCTACTCGTTCTGGACCGACTCGAACGGCACGGTGTCGATGAACACCGGCGCGGGCGGCAACTACTCGACGCAGTGGTCGAACACCGGCAACTTCGTCGCCGGCAAGGGGTGGGCCACCGGCGACCGACGCACCGTGCAGTACACGGCACAGTTCAACCCCTCCGGGAACGCCTACCTGACCCTGTACGGGTGGACCCGCGGCCCTCTGGTCGAGTACTACATCGTCGAGTCCTGGGGCACCTACCGACCCACCGGCACCTTCATGGGCACCGTGACCAGCGACGGCGGCACCTACGACATCTACCGCACCCAACGGGTCAACCAGCCCTCGATCGAAGGCACCGCGACCTTCTACCAGTACTGGTCGGTGCGCCAGCAGAAGCGCACGTCGGGCACCATCACCGTCGGCAACCACTTCGACGCCTGGGCCCGCGCCGGCATGAACCTCGGCCGCCACGACTACCAGATCATGGCCACCGAGGGATACCAGAGCTCCGGCTCCTCCAACGTCACCC
>JAEZBT010000025.1 GCA_023426865.1 Actinomycetes bacterium | reverse complement strand
CCCCCGATGCGCGGACCCCGGGCCGGCCGCCCGGACAAGGACCCCCATGAGCACCGCGACCCCTGCGCCCCCCGTGCCCGACGGCGCCCCCGCCGTCGCCGACGCGCCCGCCATCAGCTTCGCGGGCGTCACCAAGGACTTCCCGACGCCGGGCGGCACAGTGCGCGCCGTCGACGACGTCACCCTCGACATCGCGCCGGGGGAGGTGTTCGGCGTCATCGGCTACTCGGGCGCGGGGAAGTCCACGCTCGTGCGGCTGGTCAACGCGCTCGAGCCCGCCACCGGTGGCAGCGTGCGCGTGCACGGCCGGGAGATCACCGGCCTGCGCGAGACCGAGCTCCGCGGCGTGCGGGCCGGCATCGGCATGATCTTCCAGCAGTTCAACCTGCTGTCCTCGCGCACGGTCGCGGGCAACGTCGCGTACCCGCTGGCCGTCGCGAGGTGGCCGCGCGACGAACGTCGCGCGCGTGTGGCGGAGCTGCTCGACTTCGTCGGGCTCGCCGACAAGGCACGCGCCTACCCGTCGCAGCTCTCGGGCGGCCAGAAGCAGCGCGTCGGCATCGCGCGGGCCCTCGCGGCGCGCCCGCGCATCCTCCTCGCCGACGAGGCGACCTCCGCGCTCGACCCGGAGACCACGCAGGACGTGCTCGACCTGCTCCGGCGCGTCAACCGCGAGCTCGGCGTGACGGTCGTCGTCATCACGCACGAGATGGAGGTCGTGAAGTACCTGTGCGACCGCGTGGCGGTGATGGAGCACGGGAAGGTCGTCGAGCACGGCGACGTGTACCCGGTGTTCGCGCGCCCGCAGCACCCGGCCACGCGGCGGTTCGTCGGGACGTCGCTGCGCGACCGGCCGAGCCCCGCCGCGCTCGAGCGGCTGCGGCACCGGCACCCCGGCCGCATCGTCACGGTCGCGGTCCGCGAGGACGGCGGCTCGTCCACCGACCTCACGCGCGCCCTGCGCGAGCACCCGGTCGACGGGACGATCGTCTACGGCGGCATCACCGAGATCGCCGAGCGCCCCTACGGCTCGCTCACCCTCGAGCTCGCGGGCGCCGACGACGCCGTCGAGACCTTCCTCGCCGACCTCGCCCGCACCACCACCGTGCTCGACCTCGGCACGGCCGAGGCCCCTCTCGCCGACCCCGACGCCGTCGGGCCGCGCGCGACCGGAGGTGCCCGATGAACGAGGGGACCGACTGGGACTACCTCCTCCCGCTGCTGTGGGAGGCCCTGACCGACACCGCGGTGATGGTCGGCACCGCGCTCGCGGTCGCGGCCGTCGTCGGGCTCGCGCTCGGCGTCGGGCTGTACGTGACGCGGCGCGGTGGGCTGCGCGGCAACCGCGCGGCGTTCACCTCCGCGAACGCGCTGATCAACCTCGTCCGGCCGATCCCGTTCGTCATCTTCGTCACGGCCATCGCCCCCGTGACGATCGCGCTGGGCGGCTCCCGGATCGGGCGCGAGGCCGCGATCCTGCCGATGGGCGTCATGGCGTCGGTCGCGTTCGCGCGGCTCGTCGAGCAGACGCTCGTCGCGCTCGACCCGGGCGTCGTCGAGGCCGCGCGGGCGATGGGCGCCTCGCGGTGGCGCATCGTGTGGTCGGTGCTCATCCCCGAGGCCCTCGGGCCGCTGATCCTCGCGTTCACGTTCCTCGTGGTCGCCGTGATCGACATGTCGGCGGTGGTCGGCATCGTCGGCGCGGGTGGGCTCGGCGACTTCGCCATCCGGCACGGCTACCAGCGCTTCAACTGGGAGGTCGCCTGGGTGACCGTCGGCCTGATCGTCGTGCTGGTGCAGGTGGTGCAGCTCGCGGGCAACGTGCTGGCCCGCAAGGCCCTGCGCCGCTGACCGACGCCGCGACTGCGGCCGTGAGGGTTCCGTGCAGGGCTCATGGGGGCTCTGCACGGCCCTCCCCGGCGGACGATGGCGCCCCGGTAGCGTCCGGGCGTGCCCATTCCCGCCGACACCGTTCGTCGCTCACCGTCGCGACACCGGGTGGCGCTGGGTGTCGCGCTCGAGCTGGCCCTGCTGACGACCGCCTGCGGAGACCTGGGCGACGAGCTGCGGCACGAGGCCGCCGCCAACGCCGGCGAGCGGGTCGACACCGGCGCGACGCCCGACCCCGATGCCTCGCCCGACGGCGGCCCGGCGCCCGACGAGGCGCCCGGGTCCGTCCCTACGAGGGAGAGCGGGTCGGCGGGCGGCCCCGGAGGGTCCGCCGAACCGCTCCCGGAGTACGTGCCCGGTCCGACCGCCTACCCCGAGGACCCGACGGCACCCGAGTGCGCCGGGCCGGACATCACCGTCCGCGTCGCGGGCTTCGACGTGGCGGCCGGGACCCGGTACCTGCTGCTGGAGGCGACGAACGTCGCCCAGCACCCCTGCGCGGTCAAGGGCCGCCCCGTGCTGGAGTTCCTGCGCTCCTCCGGGACGCTCACCCCGCGCGTCGAACAGGTGAAGGGAAGGCCGGAGGAGCCGCCGCGCGTCGTCGTGCCCCCGGGGGCGGCCGTGCGGTGCGACCTGGTGTGGCGTGGGATGTCCACGTCGCTCGACCCGGACGTGACGGTCGCGATCGACGTCCGGCCCATCCCGGGGAGCGACCCGACCCGGCTGTGGCTGGCGGACGTGGTCCTCTACGACGGCTCGGTCCTCGAGTCCGTCGACATCCTCGACGGCGCCGAGGTGCGCGTCGGGCCGTGGGCGTCCGCCACGGCGGAGTGGGGCTGACCGACGGGCACCGTCGACGGGGCCGCCGACGGGCAGCCCGCGGGCGCCTGACCGTGCCGCGACCCGACCGAACTGGGTTACGCTTGAGGCGACCCCTCGTGCGGCGTCATCTCGCTGAACCCCCCCAGGGCCGGAAGGCAGCAAGGGCAGGCGGGCTCTGACGGGTGTGCGAGGGGTCGCTTCGTCAGTCCAGCTGGTCGTTGCTGACGCGCCAGCTTTCACCCGTCCGGACGACCGTGAAGTGACCGCGCCCGCCCTGGGTGGGGTCGGCCGTCACGACGATCTCGACCGGGACCTCAGCAGTGTCCCCCTCGACGTCGGCGTCGCCGATGACGAACGACATGCCGATCTCGCCCATCCACCGGCTGTTCTCGGCGATGTCGTCGCAGGTCACGTTCATGGAGCGGAAGTAGCCGCCGGTGCTCGCGGCCTCGACGCCCGCGCAGTCGCCCTGGTACATCGAGTCGGTCAGCCGCACGACGGCGTCGCGGGCCCCCGTGGCGGCGTCGGCGCCCTCCTCGCTCTCGCGGGCTGCGGATGCGGCGAACACGCCGCCGATCGTGACCAGGGAGAGGACGACGACCGTCGGCACCACCCAGCCGCGCCCCGACACGGGTGCGGGCTCGACCGGCTGCGGAGGCTGCCAACCCTGGCGTACGGGCTGACCGAAGGGGGCCGTCGGCCCTGACGCGTCGGGCGCCGGCACCTGCCCGGCCGCCTGCCACGGGCCGGGGGCTGGCGGGTCGTTCGGCGACGGGGGCTGCGGTGGGAAGGTCACGGGCGGCATCCTGCCGCACCGTGCCCCGCGGGCG
>JAEZBT010000008.1 GCA_023426865.1 Actinomycetes bacterium | reverse complement strand
GGGGTCGCCCAACCCGCGGGCGCCCCACCCCCTCCGATGCTCAGCTCGTGAGCCCGGCCCGCCTCAGCCCAGGGTCTCGGGGAGCTCCTGGACGCCCTTGGCCAGCACGTGCTCGGCCAGGAAGCCGCTGACGACCTGGTACCAGATCTTCGCGTGCTGCGGCGAGAGCACCCAGTGGTTCTCGTCCGGGAAGTACAGGAACCGGTGCACGGTCGTGCCGTCGTCGTCGGCGGGCAGGCCGGAGGACGAGAGCAGGTCGTACCAGAGCCGCAGGCCCTCGCCGATCGGCACCCGGTAGTCCTTGTCGCCGTGCACCACGAGCATCGGCGTACGGATGTCGCCGACGGCCAGGTGCGGGCTGTTCTCCAGCGCCATCTCCGGGGTCATCTCGCGGCCCCAGTAGAACGCCATGTCCGTCGTCGGGCCGAACTGGTCCAGCGCCCACAGGCTCGCGTGCGTGACGATCGCGTCGAAGCGGTCGGTGTGGCCGGCGATCCAGTTGGCCATGTAGCCGCCGAACGACCCGCCCATCGCGGCCGTCCGGGCCTCGTCGACGTCCTCGCGCGCGACCGTCGCGTCGGCGATCGCCATGAGGTCCGTGAACGGGTCCTTGCCCCAGCGGCCCCAGCCGCGCTGGATGAAGTCCTGCCCGTAGCCGGTCGACAGCGCCGGGTCCGGCAGCAGGACTGCGTAGCCCTGGGCGACCATCAGCCACGGGTTCCAGCGCCACGACCAGGTGTTCCACGAGCTCAGCGGGCCGCCGTGCACCCACAGGAGCAGCGGTGCGGGTTCGGTGGCGGTGGCGCCGTCGGGCATGGCGAGCCAGCCGCGCACCTCGTGCGCGTCGTCGCCCTCGCCCGCGGTGGTGCGGACCTCGGTGAGCCAGCCCGGGAGGGTCGGCGGGGCGGCGGGCGCGCGGAGCACGGTGACGGTGCCGCGCGGGCGGTTCTCGTCGGCCACGAGCTGGATGCGGACCGGGTGCGCGGGTGCCAGGTACGACGCGCGCATCGCGTAGACGACCGACGAGTCGGGCGCGATCTGCAGGTCGGAGTACACGTGGTCGTCGTGCGTGAGCTGCGTGACCGTGCCCTCGGGCCGGTCGGCCAGGTCGATCTGGAAGACGGGCGCGCGGCCGTCCTGGTCGGCGACCACGAGCAGGCCTGCGCCGTCGGGCAGCCACTGGTGGCAGGTCACCCAGCGGTCCCAGTCGTCGACGAGCCGGCGCGGCTGGGCGTCCGGGTCACGCAGGTCGAGGACCTCGAGAGTGACGCGCGGCGCCGTCGTCGGCGTGGAGAGCGACGTGCGGCGGTAGGCGACCAGGGCGCCGTCGGGGGAGATGACGGGCGCGCCGAGGTCGGCGTCGACGTCGTCCACCAGGACCGTGCGCTGCTGGGTGTCGATGTCGATGCGCACGAGCTGGGTGCGCGAGGCACCGCGGCCGGTCGGCACGAGCCACGTCGAGACGACGAACGTGCCGTCGGGGGCCAGGTCGTACTCGGCCTCGAGCAGGGCCTGACCGGGCGTCGGCGTGAGGTCGCTGACCTTGAGGTGCTCCACCGACAGGCTCGCGACCTCGACCGAGCGCGCGACGTCGTCGCCCGCACGGAAGTGCCAGCCGAGCAGGTGCGGGGCGTCCGGGCCGAGGTCGTGGTCCCAGTACCGGACCGGGTAGCCCTCGTGCAGGACGGCGGAGACCTTCTTATCCTTGCGCAGCGTGCGCAGGCGGTCGTCGGCGGCGCCGTCCGCGGCACGCGGCAGCATCCGGGTGGTGAAGACGACGGCGGGGGACCGCTGCGCCGTCTTGACCTGGTGCACGCCGCCCGGGCGCGAGGCGACGATGCGCGCCTCGCCGCCGCCGGCCGGGAGCACCCAGAGCGCGGGGGTCTTCTTGTCGTTCTCGTCGTCGGCCGCGTCCGCGTTGGGCCGGGCCGAGGTGAAGAGGAGGTCGCCGTCCGGCGTGAAGGCCGCGCCGGTCTCGCCCTCGGCGCTGCGCGTGAGGCGGCGGGCCGGCCTGGCGCGCGTCGGGTAGACCTCCCACAGCGCGGTGTGGGTCTTGGTGCCGTCGGCGTTCAGCGTGGAGACCTGTGTGACGAGCCGCGACCCGTCCGGCGACAGGACGAGGCCCTCCATGCGCGGCAGGCGCACGTACTCGTCGAGGTCGTGGAAGGGAGTCTGAAGGGTCGGGTAGCTCTCCGGCTGGTCGGGGACGACGTGGAGCGAACGACCGGACTCGTCGGGCGACTGCATGGATCCTCCTGGAGCCTCACCGGGGCCGCCCCTCGGCGTCCGGGCACGAGGCACCGGCGCCGGGGGACGCTGCGAGCGTCATCGGCCTCGGCGCGGGATGCCTTGACCGTTGTGGGCAGATCTCACCCGGGATCCTGCCATTCCCGGACACCGTCCCGTCAGGACAGGCGCCGGACGGCGTGGAACGTCTCGGCTGTCGGCGCTCGGACGTACCGTTCCGGCCATGCGGATCCTCCACACCAGCGACTGGCACCTCGGTCGCACGCTGCACGGTGTGGACCTGCTCGGGCACCAGGCGGCGTTCTGCGACCACCTCGTCGAGGTGGTGCGCGCGGAGGCAGTGGACGCGGTAGTCGTGGCCGGCGACGTGTACGACCGGGCCGTGCCGCCCGTCGAGGCGGTGGCGCTGCTCGCGGAGGTGCTGCGGCGGCTGAGCGAGACGGCGACGGTGGTCGTCACGCCGGGGAACCACGACTCGGCGATCCGGCTGGGCTTCGGCGCCGAGCTCATGCGGCCGGGCATCCACCTGCGGGCGCGCGTGGCCGACGTCGGGCAGCCCGTGGTGCTGAGGGACGAGCACGGCCCGGTGGCGGTCCACGCGCTGCCCTACCTGGACCCGGACGCGGTCCGCACGGTGCTGGCCGACGACGGCGAGCCGTTGCCCCGGTCGCACGAGGCC
>JAEZBT010000001.1 GCA_023426865.1 Actinomycetes bacterium | reverse complement strand
CCGGCCCCCGCCGCCCAGCCGGCCCCCGCCGCCCAGCCGGCCCCTGGCGCGCCCATGGGCTACTACCCGCAGCAGCCGTACTACGCGCCCGGCTGGACGCAGCCCGCCACGCAGCCGCCGTCGCGCCGCGGCCGGAAGGTCGCCCTGTTCACGACACTGGCCATCGTCGTCGTCGCGGTCCTCGGGGCCGTCGCCACCGCGGGCCTGTACTGGTGGAACACCAAGCCGATCGGCGACGTCACCTCGCCCACCAGCGCGAACGCGCGGCAGGTGCGCCCCGGCCACTGCATCCGCGACCTGCCGGACGACGGCTCGGTCGGAAAGGTGACGCTCGTCCCCTGCACCGACGAGCACGAGGCCCAGGTCGTGGGCTCGCTCCGGCTCGAGGACGGCGACTGGCCCGGCGACGCGGCCGTGGCCGAGCAGGCCGCGGCGTGGTGCGAGATGGGCAACGCTGAGGTGGCCGCCGGCTACCGCCCCGTCGTCTGGACGCCGTCGCAGGAGAGCTGGAGCCAGGGCGACCGCGCCGCGCTCTGCATCGCCTGGCTGGGCGACTGACCGACCGAGGGCGACGCACCCACCGGTGCGTCGCGCTCGTCGTCCCGCCGGGCTCGTCGCCCCGGTGGCACCCGCCTACTGGGCGCTGCGGACGATCGTCCGGATGCCGACGAGCAGGCCGACCGCCGCCGTCGCGACTGCCGCCAGGGCGCCCCACGCCACGGCGCTCGACGCGAGGTCGCCCGCGAACAGGGCACGCTCCGCCTCGACGACGTACGCGAGGGGGTTCGCCCGCGCGGCCGCGCGCATCCACGACGGCCCGGAGTCCAGCGGGAGCAGCAGCCCCGACAGGATGAGCAGCGGGAAGAGCACCGTCTGCTGGACCATCCAGAACATCCACTCGACCTTGCGCACGGCGATCGCGAGCGCGTAGCTGAGCGAGCCCAGCCCGACGCCGAGCACTGCCAGGAGCGCGAGCCCCAGCAGCGCACCCGCGAGGTGCAGCCGGAACCCGAACGGCAGCATGACGAGCACGATGACCGTCGCCTGCGCGGAGAGCGGGACCATCTCCTTCAGCGCGCGGCCCACGAGCTGCGCGGACCGCGGCAGGGGCGTCACCAGGAGCCGCTCGTGGGCGCCGGTCTGCATCTCGAACTGCAGGTTCGCGCCGGTGGTCGAGGTGCCGAACAACGTGGTCATGAGCAGGATCGACGGGACGAACCACTGCCACACGCCGTCGTCGAAAGCGCCGCTCGCGCGCAGCGAGCCGGCGAGCAGGGGGCCGAACAGCCCCAGGAACACCAGGGGCTGGACCAGTCCGAACATCACCGAGAACGGGTCGCGGACCACGGGCCGCAGCTCGCGGACCATGACGAGGCGGGTGGCCCGCAGCCACGGCAGGGCGGCCGGCTCGGGTTGGACGGCGCGGTCGAGGGACACGTCGGCGGGGGTCAGGGTCGTGGTGCTCAGGCTGCGTCCTTCCGGGTCTGCGGGGCGCTCGCGTCGCCGGCCGCGCTGTCGTCGCTGTCGTCGTCGCCGGCTCCGTCGGCGGCGGTGCCGCCCTCACGCAGGCTGCGGCCGGTCAGGGAGAGGAAGACGTCGTCGAGCGTCGGGCGGGTCGCCTCCGCGGCGATCACGCGCAGGCCGGACTGCGATGCGGCGAGCACGATCTCCGGCACGGCGCCGGAGCCGTCGCGCACCTTGGCGCGCACCTCGTCCCCCTGCACGACGACGTCCCTCGCCCCCGGCAGCCGTGTCACCATCGCGGCGAGCCGGTGCACGCGCCCGCCGTCGTCGGCCCCGTCTGACGGCGGACCGGCGACCCGCAGCACGACCGCGTCGCCCGCGAGGTCCCGCTTGAGGGCGTCGGCGGTGTCGTCAGCGATCACCCGGCCGTGGTCCACGACGACGACGCGGCCGGCGAACGCGTCCGCCTCGTCGAGGTAGTGCGTGGTGAGCAGGACCGTCATCGGGTGCTCGGCGCGCAGACGCTGGATGTGGTCCCACAGGTTCGCGCGGTTGTGGGGGTCGAGCCCGGTCGACGGCTCGTCGAGCACGAGCAGCCGCGGCGCGTGCACGAGGCCGAGCGCGACGTCCAGGCGCCGCCGCTGGCCGCCGGAGAGCTCGGAGACCTTGCGGTTCGCGAGCTCGGTGAGCTCCAGCGCCTCGAGCAGCTCGCCCGCGCGTCGGCGGGCGCCCCGCGCGTCGAGCCCGTAGACGAGGCCCTGCACGACCAGCTCGTCGAGCGCCCGCTGGGTGTGCCCGGCGCCGTAGCCCTGGCCGACGTAGCCGAGGTGCCGGCGCACGCGCGCGGGGTGCCGGACGACGTCGTGCCCGGCGACCGTCGCGGTGCCGGCGGTGGGTCGCAGCAGAGTGGTGAGCATGCGGAGCGTCGTGGTCTTGCCGGCGCCGTTGGGGCCGAGCAGAGCGACCATCTCGCCGTCGTCGACCTCGAGGTCCACGCCGCGGACGGCGTGCACGGACTGGCTGCGACCCACCTGGAAGTCCTTGGTGAGCCCGGCTGTTCGGATCATCGGCTTCTCCTTCTCCTCTGGCGTGACGTCACCCACACTTCCGGCAGTTCCGGCCAGATCGTGTCCGCTACTTCGCAGATGATGGAGGACATGGAGGAGAACCCGTCCGCGCCCTCGGCACGGCTGCTGACCCTGCTCTCGCTGCTGCAGGCGCGGCGCGACTGGCCCGGGGAGACGCTCGCCGACCGCCTCGGGGTGAGCCCGCGCACGGTCCGGCGCGATGTCGACCGTCTGCGCTCGCTCGGCTACCCCGTGCACGCCACGCGCGGGCCCGACGGCGGCTACCGGCTCGACCCCGGCACGCAGATGCCCCCGCTCCTGCTCGACGACGAGCAGGCCGTCGCGCTCACGGTCGCGCTCCAGGCCGCCTCCACGGGCGTCGCCGGCGTGGACG
>JAEZBT010000478.1 GCA_023426865.1 Actinomycetes bacterium | reverse complement strand
GTGCCGTTCCTCGTGCTCGGCGCCACAACCGTGCTCGCCTTCCAGCAACGGCTGAAAGCCCGGTTCACGCGCGCAGCGCCACCCGGTTCGGACCTGCCCCGGGCCACGCGCACGCGCCCATTGGCGCTGCACGTCGTGGTGGGGCTGGGCTGCGTCTACGGCGGCTACTTCGGGGCGGCGCAGGGCGTGGTGCTCCTCGCCCTGCTGGGGATCGCGTGGTCGACGGACCTGCACCGCGCGAACGGCGCCAAGGTCGTGCTGGCCGGCGTGGCGAACCTGGTCTCGGCGGTCGTGTTCACGATCTCCGGCGAGGTCGACTGGGCCATCACGGCGCTGATCGCCGTGGGCGCGGCGGTCGGCGGGGTGCTCGGGGCGAGGCTCGGACGGCGCATCTCCGCGCCCGTGCTGCGCGCCGTCATCGTCGTCGCCGGGACCGGCGCGGCGGTCGCGCTGTGGGTGCGCGGGTAGCTAGTCGCAGTCGGCGCTGAGCTCGACCTCGGCGCCGGTGGCGCGTCCGAGCACCGTCCACTCGGGTCGCCGGCCGACCTCGTCCGTCCAGGCGCGCCGGCCGGGCGAGGCGGGCGCCTCGAAGCACCACTCGGCGTGCCGGCCCAGCGCCTCGAGCTCCGGCGTCGCCGGGAGGCGGACGTCGTAGCGGACGGTGCAGTGCTCGTCCTTCTCGCGGCACGCGAAGCGGCGGACCAGCTCGAGCCGGAACCGGCCCTCGTCCGTCCCGAAGGCGTAGTACAGGCCGTCCGCCTCGGGACCGCGCGGTACGCGGAAGGGCACGTGCGCCGTCGCCACCCACGTGTCCAGGCACTGGCGCGGCGTCAGCCGCTCGGGGTCGTGACCGAGCTCCCGTGCGGTCGCGACGAGCACGAGCACGGCGTCCTGCGGTGACCTTGCCCAGCGCGCCATGACGCGAGGCTACGACGTCGCCGCCCGCCCGCGGGCGCGCAACGACGATCCGGACGGATCTGGCTCACGCGACGATCCGCCCGCGGGATGCGCGAGGCGCGGACGGGGACGCCCTCAGCGCAGCCCCAGGGCCGCCGGCAGGGCGGCGAGCGAGGTGATCACGTGGACGCCTGCGGCACGGGCCGCGGAGATCTCCATGTCGGTGATCGCGTACCGGCGCCCGTCGGGACGGTCCACCCAGACGCCCACCAGCCCGGCGCTCACGGCACCGAGGGCGTCGATGTCGAGCTCGTCGCCGACGTAGGCCGTGCGGGCCGGGTCGGTACCCAGCCGCCGGCATGCCTCGAGGAAGCAGCCCGGGTCGGGCTTGCCGACGCCGAGGGTGTCCACGCCCACGAGCACGGGCACGTGCGGCAGGCCTGCCCGCGCCAGCTTCGTGGTCTGGTAGGCCACGGCCGCGTTGGTGAGCGCGCCGACGGCGAGGCCGGCCTCGAGCAGGTGCTCGACGACGGGGACGGCGTCCGGGTGGGCGGCCCATGCCTGGGCGAAGCCGGCCTCGAAGACCTCGTTCCACTCGCGGTACCCGGCCTCGTCGAGCTCCGCCCCGCCGTACTCGGCGTGCAGGGCGTTCGCGCGCGCCATCCGCTGCTCGAGGTAGCCGACCTCGCCGCGCGTGTAGGCGCGGTAGTGCCCGCCGACGTCGGCGCGCCAGGTCGAGAGCACCTCGCCGTGCCGCTCCTCGCCCAGGTGCGGCAGGTAGCGCCGGGCGACATCGGCGAGCGCCGCGGCGAACGCCTGCTGCGTGTCGACCAGCGTGTCGTCGACGTCGAAGAGGACGCCGTCGACGAGCCGACCCGTCACAGCGTCGCGCGGAGCGCGTCGAGGCGGGCCAGCGTCTCCTCGCGCCCCAGCAGCTCCATGGACTCGAAGAGGGGCGGCGACACGCGGCGGCCCGTGACGGCCACGCGCAGCGGCGTGAACGCGACCCGCGGCTTCAGGCCGAGCCCTGCGACCACGGCGGCCTGGAGTGCGGCCTGGACGGTCGCGGCGTCGAACGCGGTCGTGCCCAGCGCCTCGAGGGCCCCGCGGGCGGCGTCGAGCACCGCGCCCGCGTCCGCACCCAGGGCGGCCCGCGCGTCGTCCTCGACGGTGACCTGGTCGGCGAAGAGGAAGCCGAGCATGCCCGGGGCCTCGCGCAGCAGGTTCATCCGCTCCTGTACCAGGGGCGCGCCCGCGTCGAGCAGAGCGCGCTCGCGCTCGGTCAGGCCGGCGTAGGCGTCGGCGCCGACGAGGCCGGCCGCGTGCAGGTAGGGCACGAGCCGCTCGCGGTAGACCTCCGCCGGGAGCATCCGCAGGTGCGCGGCGTTGATCGCCTCGGCCTTCTTCAGGTCGAAGCGTGCCGCGTTGGGGTTGACGTCCGCGACGTCGAAGGCCGCGATCATCTCGTCCACGCTGAAGATGTCGTTGTCCGGCGCGATCGACCAGCCGAGCAGGGCCAGGTAGTTGAGCAGGCCCTCCTTGACGAAGCCCCACTCGCGCAGCAGGAAGAGGTTGGACTCCGGGTCGCGCTTGGAGAGCTTCTTGTTTCCCTCCCCCATGACGTAGGGCAGGTGGCCGTAGACCGGCTCGTGGTCGGCCAGGCCGAGCGCCGCGAGCGCCCGCCAGAGCACGACCTGGCGCGGCGTGGACGAGAGCAGGTCCTCCCCGCGCAGCACGTGCGTGATCCGCATCAGCGCGTCGTCGACGGGGTTGGTCAGCGTGTAGAGCGGCTGGCCGTTGGCGCGCACGATGACGTAGTCCGGGACCGAGCCGACCGGGAAGGTCAGCTCGCCGCGGATGAGGTCGGTGAACGTGACGTCCTCGTCGGGCATCCGGATGCGCAGCACGGGCTCGCGGCCCTCGGCGCGGTAGGCGGCCTTCTGCTCGTCCGTGAGGTCGCGGTCGAAGCCGTCGTAGCCGAGCTTGGGGTCGCGGCCGGCGGCCCGGTGGCGTGCCTCGACCTCCTCGGGCGTGCTGAACGACTCGTAGGCGAAGCCGCCCTCGAGCAGGCGGCGGGCGACGTCGGCGTAGACGCCCATCCGCTCGGACTGCCGGTAGGGACCGTAGGGGCCGCCGACCTCGACGCCCTCGTCCCAGTCCATGCCCAGCCAGCGCATCGCGTCGACGAGCTGCTCGTAGCTCTCCTGGCTGTCGCGCGCGGCGTCGGTGTCCTCGATGCGGAACACGAAGGTGCCGCCCGTGTGCCGGGCGTAGGCCCAGTTGAACAGGCAGGTCCGGATGTTCCCGACGTGCGGGTTCCCGGTCGGCGAGGGGCAGAAGCGGACGCGGATCGTAGAGCCCGTCGCGGGGCCCGTGGGGGCGGTGGCAGGTGTGGTCATGGTGCGCCCAAGCGTAGTGGCCGAGCGGGGGCTCCCCAGGGCCCCGTCCGCGCCGTGCCGGTCGGACTCCCTGGGGACGTGTCAGAGGAGGCCGCTAGTCTCCGCACCCATGATCACCATGGTTCCCGTCGGCGATGTCGAGGTCGAGGTCGAGGTGCACGGGCACGGCACGCCGGTGCTCATGATCCACGGCTGGGGCGTCGACCGGCGCCTGATGACGGGGTGCCTGGAGCCGCTCTTCGGCGAGGACGACGGGTGGCTGCGCATCTACCCCGACCTCCCAGGCCGGGGTGGCACGCCCGCACACCCGGGCGTCGACAGCGGCGAGGCGACCGTCGGCGTGCTTCTGGGCGTGCTCGACGCCATCGCCCCCGGGCAGCCGTACGCGGTGGTCGGCGAGTCCTACGGCGGGTACCTGGCGCGCGGCGTGCTCGCGCACCGACCGGATGCGCTCGGCCTCGCCCTCATCTGCCCGTCGGTGCGGCCGCGGGCGAACGATGTGGCCGAGCACGCGGTCGCCGAGCGTGACGACGCCCTCGTGGCCTCCCTCGACCCGGCGGTGCGCGACGGCTTCCTCGAGCTCAACGCCCGCCAGACGCGCGACGTGTGGGACAGGTACGCCGCAGAGGTGCTCCCGGGGCTGGCCGCCGCCGACGAGAGGTACCTCGAGGAGGTCCTCGCCCCGCGGCTGGAGGTGGCGCGCGACGATGCGACGACGAGCGCCCCCGTCCTCGTGATCGCCGGGCGGCAGGACCCCGCCGTCGGGTATCGCGACCAGTGGCGTCTGGCCGAGGCCTTCCCGCACGCCACGTACGCGGTGCTCGACGCGGCGGGTCACAACGCCCAGTTCGAGCAGCCCGCGCTCTTCGACGCGCTCATGCGCGAATGGCTGTCCCGCGCCGCACGGGAGCAGGCGCGAGGGTGACGGTCAGTCGCGCCTGATGACCGGGTTGCGGAGCACGCCGATGTCCTCGACCTCGCACTCGACGACGTCGCCGTGCCGGATCTCGGAGACGCCCGCCGGCGTGCCGGTGAGGATGACGTCGCCGGGCAGCAGCGTGAAGACCTCGGAGACCACCGCGACCAGGTCCGCGACGCCGTGCACGAGGTCGGCGGTGCGCCCGTCCTGACGCGTCTCGCCGTTGACCCGCGACGTGACGCGTAGGTCGTCGACGTCGAGGCCGGGCACGATCCACGGGCCCAGGGGGCAGGAGCCGTCGAAGCCCTTGGCGCGGGTCCACAACTGCTCGGCGCGCTGGATGTCGCGCGCGGTGACGTCGTTGGCGACCGTGTAGCCGAAGACCCGCTCGAGGGCCCGCTCGGGCGCCACGTCCTTGGTGACCTTGCCGATCACGACGGCGAGCTCGGCCTCGAGGTGCACCTCCTCGGACCACGGCGGCAGCACGATCGGGTCGTCCGGACCGATGACGGAGGTGTTCGGCTTGAGGAAGAGCATCGGGGTCGTCGGGACCGCGTTGCCCATCTCGGCGGCGTGCTCGGCGTAGTTGCGGCCGACGCCGATGATCTTCGACCGCGGGATGACCGGGGCGAGAAGCCTCAGGTCGTCCCGGTCGAGCGGCACGCGCTCCCCCGTCGGCTGGACCGGCATGTAGAGCGGGTCCCCCGTGATGACGACGAGGGCCTCGTCCTCGACGACGGCGAAGCGGGGATCGGCCCCGGTGGTGGTGAACCTGGCGATGCGCACCACCAGAGCCTAGGCGTCCCCGGCGGGTAAACCTCACCCGGCGAACCGCGAACGTCGGGACACCGCGTGGCCTACCTTGTGGGCGCACACCAAGATCATCTCGAAGGAGTCGCCGTGCAGTCGTCCCGCGCCGCAGCCGCCGCCCTCCCGATCGCGCTCACCGCCCTGCTGCTCGCGGGCTGCGGCGGGGACGACGACGCCGGGACGAGCGAGCCCATCGCCGACGAGCCGGCCCAGGAGGTCGCCGACGAGCCGGCCGCGCAGGACGACACGACGGCCGGGGAAGACGCGACCACCGACACCGCCCCTCCGTCGAGCGACCCCGTCGACGTCTGCACGCTCTTCACCGCCGACGACTTCACCGCCGTCCTCGGTGTCGCGCCGGCGGTGCCGGCGGAGTCCGCCGAGCCGCAGGGCTCGCTGCTCGGTGGCTGCTCCTACCTGGGACCCGAGGGACAGATCCTGGTGATCCAGGCGCGGCCGGGCAACGAGTGGGAGGGCACGGTCGAGATGTACGGCGGCGCGCCCGCCGCCGGCGCCTCGATGGACACGTCGTTCGGGGCGGAGATCGGCCTCCTGGCCGCGTTCGACGGGCAGGCCTGGTTCGGCCACATCATGTGCAGCCTGGACCCGGGTGTCTGGGACGAGGCGACGAGCGTCGCCGTCGCGGAGACCATCGCCGCCCACCTCTGAGGGGACGCCGCCCCTGAGGGGCGTCCGTAGAGTGCAGGGGTGACAGCCTCACGCGTCGTCGGGGTCGACGTCGCGCGCGGGCTCGCGGTCCTGGGCATGGCGATCGCCCACGTGGGCGAGGACGACGCCGCACGCCTGCCGGGCGGGAGCAGCTGGCTGGAGGCGTTCGACGGGCGTTCCGCGGCGGGGTTCGCCCTCCTCGCGGGCGTGTCCGCGGCGCTCCTCAGCGCCGACGCGACCCGGCTGGACCACGCCCGGGTGCGCATCGGCGTCCGGGCCGCGCTCCTTCTGCCGCTCGGTCTGGCTCTCGACGCGCTCGGCACGCCGGTCGTGATCATCCTGCCCGCCTACGCGGTCATGTTCGCCATGCTCACTGCCACGCTCTCGTGGCGCCCCCGGACACTGCTCGTCGCCGCCGCGGTCGTGACGGCCTGCGCCCCGCCCCTGATGCTGTGGCTCCGTGACGGCGCCGGGGCGTCGGCGGGCCTGCTGGCGATCCTGTGGCAGAAGTACTACCCGCCCATGGTCTGGATCGCGTACCTGCTCGTCGGCCTCGCGGTCGGCCGCGTGCTCCGCCGACCGACGACGCCGCGGACGCTGGTCGCCTGGGGCGCCGGCGCGGCGGTCGTCGGCCTGGCGACGAACGCCGTGGCGATGCGCGTGGTCGACCCCGCGCACACGCTGCGCCGCGCGCTCCTGACCTCCGAGCCGCACAGCAGCTCGCCGGTCGAGCTGCTCGCGAACATCGGCGTCGTGCTGGTGGTCCTCGGCATCTGCCTGACGGTGGGCGAACGCTGGCCGCGCGCCGTCGGGCCGCTGGCCGCGACGGGAGCGCTGGCGCTGACCGCCTACACCGGCCAGGTGATCGCCATCGCCGCGCTCGGGCGGGGCGTGGTGTTCGACCCGAGCATCGCCGTGACGGGCGCGTTCGTGCTGGTCACGGTGGTGGCGTGCACGCTCTGGCGGGTGACGCTGGGCCGCGGCCCCCTGGAGCTCCTCCTCCACCGCGCCTCGACGGCGGCGGCCGACGCGGTCGCGCCCGGGCCGCTGGAGCCCGTCAGACCCGGGCGATGACCTCGCCGTGCAGGACGGCGAACCAGCCGTCCTCCGCGCTGCCCCACTCGAGCCAGGCGTCGTGCAGCTGCTCGAGGGTCACGTCGTCGGCGAGCCCGTAGTCGCGGGCCTGCCGGGCGAAGTCCGAGTGCAGCACCCGCTCGGACCACAGCGACGACCACCACGTGCGGTCCTCGGGGCCAGCGAAGCACCAGGCGCTCGCGCCCGGGACGACGTCGGTGAAGCCCGCCTCGCGGAACCACGAGTGCAGGTGGCGGCCGGCGTCGCACTCGGCGCGGTTCGCCGCGGTGACCTCGCGGTACAGGTGGCGCCAGTCGTCCAGGCCGGTCGAGGCGGGGAACCACGTGAAGGCGCCGTAGTCGCCGTCGCGCGCCGCGACGAGGCCGCCCGGCCGGGTGACGCGGCGCATCTCCCGGAGCGCGGCCACGGGGTCGGTCAGGTGCTGGAGCACCTGGTGGGCGTGCACGACGTCGAAGCTGTCGTCCGGCAGGTCGAGCCGATAGACGTCGCCGAGGGCGAACTCGACGTCGACGCCGGCGTCCTGCGCGCGCGACCGGGCGCCGTCGAGGACCTCCGCCACGGGGTCGATGCCCAGCACCCGGCCGGGCGCGACGTGCCGGGCCAGGTCGATCGTCAGGGTCCCCGGGCCGCAGCCGACGTCGAGCAGGGACATCCCGGGCCGCAGGTGCGGTGCGAGGTAGGCAGCGGAGTTGGCGACGTCGCGCCAGGAGTGGGCGCGCAGGACCGACTCGTGGTGGCCGTGCGTGTAGACCTCGGGCATGTGCCCAGTCACCCACCGATCCGCCCCGCGTATCAAGCCATAAGACAGAGCATCTCAGGGCCTGGGCACGCCCTGGTTGGCGAGCCGGTCCGCGCGCTCGTTCCCCGGGTCGCCCGCGTGCCCCTTCACCCAGATCCAGGTCACCTCGTGGCGCGCCAGCTCGGCGTCGAGCTCCCGCCACAGGTCGGCGTTCTTGACCGGCTGCTTCGCCGCCGTCCGCCAGCCGTTGCGCTGCCAGCCGGCCAGCCAGCGGGTGATCCCGTGCATGACGTACGTCGAGTCCACGTGCAGCCGCACGGTGCACGGCCGGTTGAGCGCACGCAGCCCCTCGATGACGGCCGTGAGCTCCATCCGGTTGTTGGTCGTGAGGGCCTCACCGCCGCACAGGTCACGCTCGTGGTCGCCGAACCGCAGGTAGGCGCCCCAGCCGCCGGGCCCCGGGTTGCCCTTGCACGCGCCGTCGGTCCACATCTCCACCACGGTCGCGCTCACGGGAAGAGCACCTGCCGCTCCCAGCCCCCGTCGGCGAGCCGGTACACCAGGCGCACGTGGGCGCGGTCGGTGCGGCCCTGCCAGAACTCCACCTCGCTCGGCACGACCCGGTACACCGTCCACGACTCGAGCACGAAGTCCGGTTCCTCGTGGAGGCGGCGCTCCGCCGCGTCGAAGGCCGCCGCGACCTCGCCCGGTGCGGCGGCCTCACCGTGCCGGGTGGCGAGGGCCGCGGCGCGGGAGGCCGTGGAGCGACTCAGGAAGTCGGCGGCGCTCACGTCCCGGCCGGCAGGTCGGGCACGCCCCGTGATGCGCACCTGGCGTCCGAGCGGCTGCCACCAGAACGTCAGGGCGACGGCGTCGTCACGCGCGATCGCCCGGGCCTTGGCGCTGCGGGCGTCCGTCGCGAACTCCCACGCACCGTCGCGGACGTCCTTGCAGAGCAGGACGCGCGCCGTCGGGCCCGCGGTCGACAGGGTCATCGCGTGCGGCTCCGCAACACCTGCCGCGACGGCCTCGGCGAACCACCGCAGGAACTGCTCCACGGGGTCCCCGGACGCCTGGGCCACATCGAGCTCGGGGAGCGGTCCCGCGAGGGCGGGCAGGTCACGAAGCGTCTCGCGGAGCGTCACGGCGGGAACACTACTGCGAGGATGTCCGCGATGACCGCCACGCTCCGCCCGCCGTCCCCGGACCCCGACGCCCTCTACGACGCCTTCGTCACGTGGGCGGCCGGCGAGGGCTACCAGCTCTACCCCGCCCAGGACGAGGCGGTCGTCGAGCTCGTCAGCGGCGCGCACGTCATCCTGTCCACCCCCACGGGGAGCGGGAAGTCCCTCGTCGCCGTGGCCGCGCACCTGACGGCGCTGGCGCGCGGCACGCGCAGCTTCTACACCGCACCGATCAAGGCGCTGGTCAACGAGAAGTTCTTCGAGCTCGCGCGCATCTTCGGCGCCGAGAACGTCGGGCTGATGACCGGCGACTCCGCCGTCAACCCGACGGCGCCGATCATCTGCTGCACCGCCGAGATCCTCGCCAACATCGCCCTGCGCACCGGCGACCTGCCCCCGGGCCACCCCGACGACCCGGCCGTCCCCGGGGCGGACGACATCGGCGTCGTGGTCATGGACGAGTTCCACTTCTACGCCGAGCCGCAGCGCGGGTGGGCCTGGCAGGTCCCGCTGCTCGAGATGACGGGCACGCAGTTCCTGCTCATGTCCGCCACGCTCGGCGACGTCACGTTCTTCGTCGAGGACCTCCGCCGGCGCACGGGGCGCGACGTCGCCGCCGTCACGGGCACGGAGCGGCCGGTGCCGCTGACGTACACCTACGCCGTCGACCCGCTGCACGAGGTCGTCGAGCGCCTCGTGCACGACGGGCGCGCCCCGGTCTACCTCGTGCACTTCACCCAGCGCGACGCCGTCGAGCAGGCCCAGGCGCTGACCTCGACGCCCGTCGCGACGCGCGAGGCGCGGGATGCGATCGCCGCCGAGATCGCCGCATTCCGGTTCGGCACGGGCTTCGGCAAGACCCTGCGCCGCCTGTTGTCCCACGGGGTGGGCGTCCACCACGCCGGGATGCTGCCGCGCTACCGCCGGCTCGTGGAGCGCCTGACCCAGCGCGGCCTGCTCACCGTCGTCTGCGGCACCGACACGCTCGGCGTGGGGATCAACGTGCCCATCCGCACCGTCGTCCTCACCTCGCTCGTCAAGTACGACGGGACCCGGATGCGGCACCTCACGGCACGGGAGTTCCACCAGATCGCCGGACGCGCGGGCCGCGCGGGGTACGACACGGCCGGCGACGTCGTCGTCATGGCACCCGAGCACGTCATCGAGAACCGCCGGGCCCTGGCCAGGGCGGGCGACGACCCGAAGAAGGTCCGCAAGATCGTCCGCAAGTCCGCTCCCGCGGGCCACGTCAACTGGACCGAGAGCACGTTCGAGCGACTGCGCGACGCCCCGCCCGAGCCGCTGACCTCGCAGTTCGCGGTGAGCCACGCGATGGTGCTCAACGTGCTCGCGCGCCCCACCGGCGACCCCGTCGAGGCGATGACCCGGCTGCTCACCGACAACCACGAGTCGCCCGCGGCGCGCGGCCGGCACGTGCGGCAGGCCGTGCGCGTGTACCGGTCACTGCGGGAGGCGGGCGTCGTCGAGCGGGTCCGCCGGGCTGACGGCCGCTGGACCGTGCGCCTGACGATGGCGCTGCCGGAGGAGTTCGCGCTGAACCAGCCGCTGTCGCCCTTCGCCTACGCGGCGCTCGACATGCTGGACCCGGCCGACCCGTCGTACGCGCTCGACGTCGTGTCCGTGATCGAGTCGACGCTCGACGACCCGCGCGCCGTCCTCGTGGCGCAGGAGAAGCGCGCCCGGGGCGAGGCGGTCGCCGCGATGAAGGCCGAGGGCTACGACTACGACGAGCGCATGGCCGCGCTCGAGGACGTGACCTACCCGAAGCCGCTGGCCGAGGCGCTCGAGGGCGCGTTCGCCGTGTACCGGCGCACGAACCCGTGGGTCTCGGACCACCTGCCGTCCCCGAAGTCCGTGGTGCGCGACATGGTCGAGCGCGCCGCGACCTTCACCGAGTACGTCTCCCAGTTCGGGCTCGAGCGCGCTGAGGGCGTCCTCCTGCGGTACCTCGCCGACGCCTACCGGGCGCTGCGGCAGACCGTCCCGCCGGAGCGCCGCGACGAGGCCCTCGAGGACGTCGTCGAGTGGCTCGGCGAGGTGGTCCGCGGCGTCGACGCGAGCCTGGTCGACGAGTGGGAACGCCTGCAGGGCATCGCGGCCGGCGGCGGCGACCGCTCGCCCGACGCGGCGCCGCCCCGGCTCACGGGGAACGTGCGCGCGTTCCGGGTGATGGTCCGCAACGCGCTGTTCCGGCGGGTCCAGCTCGCGGCACGCGAGGACTGGGCCGGGCTCGGCGCGCTGGGCGACGCCGACCCGGACGGGCGGGCCTGGACCGCCGGCCGCTGGCACGACGCGCTCGACCCGTACTTCGACGAGCACGACGACATCGGCACGGGCCCCGACGCCCGGGGCCCGGCCCTCCTGCTCATCACCGAGGGCGCGCCCGGAACGCCTCCCGGGGCGGGTCGCTGGGCGGTGCGGCAGCTCCTCGACGACCCGGCCGGCGACCATGACTGGCGCATCGACGCCGAGGTGGACCTCGCGGCGAGCGACGAGGCCGGCGAGGCGGTCCTCGTCGTGACGGCGGCCGGACGCCTCTGAGGCCGGGCGCGCCCGCCTCGTAGGCTCGGCGCGTGGCCAAGCACGCCCCGACCGGCACCCCGGCGCTCGTCGCCCTGACCCGCGCCGGCGTCGCGCACACGGTGCACACCTACGAGCACGACCCGGGCACGCCCGCCGGTTACGGCCTCGAGGCCGCCCAGGCACTCGGCCTCGCCCCGGAGCAGGTCTTCAAGACGCTGCTGGCGGAGGTGGACGGCACGCTCACGGTCGCGGTCGTGCCGGTCACGACGACGCTCGACCTCAAGGCGCTCGCCGCAGCAGTGGGGGGCAAGCGCGCCGCGATGGCGAACCCGCGGGACGCCGAGCGGGCGACCGGGTACGTCGTCGGCGGCATCTCCCCGCTCGGGCAGAAGAGCGCCCGCCCGACAGTGGTCGACGAGACGGCCGAGCTCTACGACACCGTCTACGTCTCAGGGGGCCGCCGCGGCATGGACATCGGCCTCGCGCCCGCCGACCTCATCGCGCTCACGCGGGCGACCGTCGCCGACATCGCCCGCGGCTGACCTCACAGGCCGGAGACGACGACCGGCGCGGTCACGTCGGTCACGTCGAGGACCACGTCCGCGCGCGCCTCGGGCCGGACGGTGCGCAGGTAGAGCCGCTGGCCCTCGAGGTAGCGCCGGTTGGCCGGGTGCTCCGGGTCGCCGGGCGTGCCGTCGCGTGCACCCATCCGGGCGTAGGCCGCCTCGAACGGCGTGCGGAGGAACACGGCCAGGTCCCACGCGTCGCGCAGCTCGTCGCGCTGGAGGAACACCCCGTCGACCAGCACGACGGCGCCCGCCACGTCCACCCGGTCCCCCGGTACGGCGGCGTCCGCCCTGTGGTCGAAGGCAGCCGTGCGGACCTCCCCGTCGCCGGCGCGGACCGGCTCGACCACGCACCGGCCGAACGCCTCGAGGTCGAAGGAGTCGAGGAAGTAGCCCTCGGGGGAGGTGCGCCCGCGCGCGTAGCGCTCGCTCCGCGGGCGGTGGAAGCCGTCGATGCCCACGCGGACCACACGGTCCCCGCGCCGTCGCAGCTCCGCCGCGAGGTCGTCGGCGAGAACCGTCTTGCCGGCGCCGTCGACGCCGTCGACGGCGACCAGCGCCGGCCGCGGCAGGGTGCCGATCCGGTCGGCGAGGGTGTCCAGCACCGCCGCGCGATCCACGCCCGCAGCCTGGCACGGATATCGTCGCGGCGTGCCCACGGTCGCCGAGATCGCCGCGCGGATCGCCGCCGTCCGTGCCCGGGTCGCCGCCGCCGCGGAGGCCGCCGGCCGGTCGCCGTCCGACGTCCGTCTGCTGCTCGCCACCAAGACCCTGCCCGCCGACGTCGTCCGCGCGGCGGTGCTCGCGGGCGCCGACCTGATCGGCGAGAACCGGGTGCAGGAGCTCGTCGCTCACGTAGGCGCGGTGGCCGACCTCCGCCCCGAGGTCCACGTCATCGGGCACCTGCAGTCGAACAAGGTGACGGCTGTGGTCCACCCCGAGCGGCCCTTCGTCTCCTGCGTCGAGTCCGTCGACACTCTCCCCCTGGCCCAGCGCCTGTCGCGGCGCTGCGCCGACCTGGGCCGCGACCTCGACGTGATGGTGCAGGTCAACGTCTCCGGCGAGGCCACGAAGTCCGGCGTCGCGCCCGCGGCCGCCGCCGACCTCGCCGCGCAGGTCGCGGCACTCCCCCGCCTGCACCTGACCGGCTTGATGACGGTCGGCCTCAACTCCCCCGACGCCGCAGCCGTCCGGGCCGGCTACGCCCACCTGCGGCAGGTGCGCGACGCCGTCGCCACCAGCCTGCCCGACACGCGGGAGCTGTCCATGGGCATGAGCAGGGACCTCGAGCTCGCGGTGGCCGAGGGGGCGACGATCGTTCGGGTGGGCACTGCGGTCTTCGGCGCCCGCCCGACCCCCGCCTGACGGACGCTCATCCGGCGAGGGTGAACCGCAGGCAGGGGGGCACGTGCTCGTCGATCGCCCGTACCACCTCCTCCGCACCGCGGAACTCGCGGGGGTCCACCCAGACGAAGCACCCGCGGCGGCCGAACAGCAGCCGCCCGCCCCCGGCCACCCCCACGCCGACGCACTCGTCGAAGCGCACCTCGTGCACGTCGCCGTCCTCGTCGCGGTACTGCACGAGGTCGCGGGCGAAGCCCAGCTCGACGCCGGCGGGCAGGCCGGAGCGCAGCCGGCGCCGCAGCCGCGGCGTCGTGAACGCGGGGACCGCGGCGCACGTCGGGACGAGGGGGAGCCCCTGCGGCGCCTTGCAGTCGCGCGGGACGAGCAGCATCGCGGACGGCAGGGACTCGCGGAGCTGGGTCGTGACCTCCTCGGGCGTCACGGCGGCGACGCGTGCCCGAGCGTCGGCCACCTGGAGGGCCGGCTGGCCGGCGAGCAGCCGCTCCGCCTGGAGCTGCAGGTGGCTCGCGGCGGTGTCCAGGTCGTCGGCGAGCGCGTCGGACCAGGCGAGGTCCTCGGCGAGCTCGTCGGCCGTCACGCCGACCTCCGCGCGGTGCTCGAGCTCCTCGATGAGGGCGTGCGCGACCTGGGCCTCGGCACGCGGCGCGGCGCGGGTGGTCAGCTGCAGGACCACGCGCCCCGAGCCGGGGAGCCGGATCAGGTCCGGCACGACGCCGTAGACGATCCCCAGCTCGTGCCGGAGCCGCCGCTCCAGCGCCCCGGCCGTCGCCCGGATCGCCAGGGAGGCGGCCGGCGCGTCGTGGCCCTCGATGGACGCACACGGGTCGCCCACGTCCGCCCGGTCCCACGCAGGCCCACCGCGCCACGAGGTGAACGTGCGCGACGGCGCCTCGCCCGGCGGCAGGCTGACGTCGAGGTCGTCGGGCATCGGGCCGACGACGGTCAGCACCGCGTTGCCGGACACGAACCACTGCGCGTGGTGCCGGGCGACGACGTCGGGCTCGAGACCCTGCGAGCCGAGGCCGGGAAACATCCCGAGCCCGGGACCGGCGTTGCCGAACCGCGACTTCAGCAGCACCTCGTGCGCGCCGTAGGTGTGCCCGCGGGTCTCCGCCTCGAGGACGTGCCGCTCGCGGTCGAGGCGGTCCAGCGGCGGCTCGCGCAGCGCTGCGGCCACCTGCGTGAGGAACGGACCGACCCGGTCCGCGGGGCCGTTCGCCCAGAACGCGGTCTGGAACGGCGTCACGCAGGCGTTGCTCTCCAGGCGACCGGGCTCGGCCGAGCCCATGACCAGGTGCTCGATCGCGTGGGTCATCCCGCGGGTGACGAAGGACTCGTCCGCCCAGCCCGCGCCGACGTGCAGGGTCAGGCGGGTGCAGCCGGGCGCCGGCAGGTGCAGCGTCCGGATGCCGGAGACCTCCGTCTCGACGAACTCACCCGATCGGGTGTCCACCCTCCGACGCTACGGACGCCATCGCGTGGCGGCCCAGGGACTTCGGTCCGCGTCTCGGCCTTCGACCGGGTCAAATCTGCATCACCCGCAGACGGGAGCCCCGAGGTCCTCGGCGGTGCTCAGGGCCGCCCCGCTGACGGGCGCCGACGCTGCGCCGTCTCCTGCGCCCGGAACTCCGCCGCCCTCGGCCGCCGCGCTGTCCGGACCGGCCGGAACGGGGCCGCCGGCCAGCGGGACGTCGGTGAGGAGCCGCGCCCACACGTCGTCGGCGGCGTCGGTCCACGCCACGTACCGTCCGCCGTCGGCGTAGGCCCAGGGAACGGTCATGAAGGTGAGGTCCGTCGGCCCCAGCTCGCGCAGCGACCAGGCCAGGCCCAGGATCGTCCCCGGGTCGGCGAGCTCGGCCGAGACCGTCAACGAGGACGTCACGGCGTCGAGGAAGCGCCCTGTGGCGAGGGGGCTCGCGAGCACGTCCGACGACATGACCTTGCGCACCAGGGCGCCCATGAACAGGTGCTGCCGCTCGATCCGCGCCGGGTCGGTCCCGTCACCGCCGTCGACGTGCCGCGCACGCACGTACTGCAGCGCGGTGACACCGTCCAGGTCGGCCCAGCCCGCCGGCAGGTCGAGGCCCGTGTAGCGCGCATCATGGAGCGGCTCGGGTACGCAGACCCGCACTCCGCCGATCGCCTCCACCATGCCCACGAAGCCCGCCATGTCGACGATGGCGACGCCGTCGACGGTGAGGCCGGTCATCGTCTGGACGGTGGAGATCGTGCACGCGGCGGCGAGCGCCGGGTCGCCGGTCGCCCAGCCGATGGCGAACGCCTCGTTGAACTTCGCCGTCCGGGCGCGCGACATCGGCCCGTCGGGGTTGCGGTCGAGGTGGCACGCCGGGATCTCGGCCTTGGTGTCCCGCGGGATGGCGACGACCTCCACCCGGGACCGGTCGGCCGACAGGTGCACGAGCATCGCCGTGTCGCTGCCGCCACCGGGATCCGCGCCGGCGAGCGCGGCGTTCTCGCCGGAGCGGTCGTCGGTCCCGAGCACCAGGAGGGTGACGGCGCGGCCGTCCATGGGGTCGTCCGCGTCGACGGCGTGCCCCACGACGGGCGCCGCACCCCCGGCCGGCGTGGGCGCCGCCACGAGGTCCGCCACCGAGGGCAGGGTCGTCACGTTGCTGCGCCAGCGCAGGATCGTGAAGCCGACGAGCCCGCCGCCGAGCGCCACCACCCCGACGAGGACGACCGCGACGGCGCGGGCCCGTCGGTACGACCGCATCGCCCGGACGTGACGAGGGACCCCAGCCGCCGCGGCGCGTGTACCCATGGCGGCACGCTAGGGGCCGGATCGGCGGCCTGACCTGCGACGTTGTGTGCGTCCGGCGGAGGTGCTGCGCAGGTCCGCGCAACCCGCCCGACGGCGCCGTCAGGGCACCCGGGCGGTCCACTCCTGGGTGTCGAACTTGGTCGCGACGAGCTCCTCGGCGCGCGCCCGCTCCTGGTCCGTGACGCCGCCGTCGACGGTGTCGTAGCGCGAGCGGAAGTGGTCCTTGAACGCCTCGATGACGTCCGCGCGCGCCATGCCGGTCTGCGAGCGCAGCGGGTCCACGCGCTTGTTGGCGCTCTTCGTGCCTTTGTCCGAGAGCTTCTCCCGGCCGATCCGCAGCACCTCGAGCATCTTGGTGGCGTCGATGTCGTAGGCCATCGTCACGTGGTGCAGCACCGTGCCGCCCGCGAGGCGCTTCTGCGCGGCGCCGGCGATCTTGCCCGCCGGGGACGCGATGTCGTTCAGCGGCACGTGCGTCGCCTCTATGCCGAGCTCGCGCAGCGCGCCGAGCACCCAGTCGTCCAGGAACGCGTACGAGCGCTCGAAGCTCAGCCCCTCGACGAGCGACGCGGGCACCGTCAGGGAGTAGGTGATGGTGTTGCCCGGCTCGATGAACATCGCGCCGCCGCCGGAGATGCGCCGCACCACCTGGATCCCGTGGCGCTCGGCACCCTCGGGGTCCACCTCGTTGCGCAGCGACTGGAAGGACCCGATGACGACGGCGGGCGCGCCCCACTCCCAGATCCGCAGCGTGGGGCGGCGGGTGCCGGCTGCCACAGCCTCGGACAGCGCCTGGTCCAGCGCCATGTGCATCGCGGGCCTCTGCGGCCCCTCGTGCACGATCTCGAAGGTGTGGTCCTCCCACCGGGTCGCGTGGCCCAGGGCCCGCCGGACGGCGATCGCGACCGCCTCGGGCGTGAAGCCCACCATGGTCGCGTCATCGCCGACGGCCGAGTGCACGGCGGCGGTGAGCCGGGTCACGCTCGCGCCCTCCGGCTCGCCGACGAGGGCCGCGTCGATCGCCTCCAGGGCATCGTCGGGTTCGAGGAAGAAGTCGCCGCTCACCGCGGCGCGGGCGATACGCCCGTCGGCCACCTCGACGTCGACCGCCACGAGCTTGCCACCGGGAACCTTGTACTCTCCGCGCACGAATTCATCCTATGTCTGCCGAACGGGCGGGCGGCGGAATCCGCCTCCGCCGTGAGCGTACGGCCGACGCCCCGGGCGGCCCGCGGCTCAGGGCTCGTCGAGCAGCTCCTGCACGAGCTCGTCGAGCACCCGGGCCTCGTCGGGTGCCGGGACGGGACCGGCGGTGCTCCCCAGTCGCGTGATCTCCACGTGCACGATGGCATTCGACACCAAGACGTCCACCCGGACCCAAGCGCCCGCCACGCCGTCACCACTCTCGGTCCCGACCAGCCGCAGCGACGGCAGCGGCAGGCTGCCATCGGCGAGATCCGCGATCACCTGTGAATGCGCACCACCCCCCGACTGCCCGTAGCTGGAGGGATAGAGGTAGCCGAACTCCGGACACCCGGCGAGAACCTCGCGCAGGGCGCCGAACTCGGCGGCTGCTCGCTCTGCGTCGTCGAACAGCAGCACCTCCTGCAGGACACCGCCCTGCTCCGACGTCCAGAGATGGATGACGTCGTGACGTGGGGGCTGCGACGAGACGGTCATGGCCTGCCGGCAGTCGTCGTCGGGCGTGACCACGACCTCCGAGATTCCCCATCCCAGGCCTCCCTCGAAGGGCACGAGCTCACCCGCGCCCTCCACGAGGGCACCGAGGCTGAGCGGGTCGATCGTCAGGCGCTCCGCATCCTCGACGCCCAGCGGGTCGCTGGCCGGCGGTGCGGGCGCGCCGCGATCGGCCAACGCTGCCGCCCCGACGGCGAGCGCAGCGGCGACGGCGCAGGCGAACACCGTGAGGCGCGCCTCGTGGCGTCGACGCGCGCGACGCGACAGCGCGTCGATCTCCGCGGCGACCAGGCCGGTGCCGGCGTCGTGCAGGCGTGCGACCTCGTCGGCCAGCTCCACCAGGCCCTCGCGGAAGCTCCCGTTCATCGCCCTCCCCTTCCCGTCGCGACCTGCACCTCGTCCGTCTCTTCGTCCGCGTCCTCGTCCAGGAGCTCGCCGAGCCGCGCCCGCGCGTCGGACAGGTACCGCTTCACGGCGCCCTCGCTGAGATGCAGCCGCTCGGCCACCTCCCGCGTGGACAGGTCGTCCACGTAGCGCCCCACCACGCACGCGCGTTCCCGAGGCGACAGACGTGCGAGCGCGTCCCGGACGTCGGCCCGGCCCACCGCCAGGGTGTCCGCCGCCCCGACGTTCTCGGTCTCGGGCGAGAAGAGGTGCGCGACGCCCGCCCACCGCCGGCGCTTGCGGTACCCGTCCAGGTACGCGCTCAGGATCGCCTGCCGCACGTACGCCTCGAGCTGCCTCACGTCCGCCCCCGACCGGCGACGCGCGAACGTCCGCACGAGGCCCTCCTGGACGAGGTCCTCGGCCTCGCTCATCCGGCCGCAGACCAGGTAGGCGTAGCCGATCAGCGCCCCTCCGCGCTCGGCCACGAGCACCGCCAGCCGCTCGTCCACGCCAACCCTTCCCCACGCACGCCGTGACCACCCTGACGCACGGCGCGCCGGATCGGTTGGGGGCACGCGGGGGCGTCCCGGGCGGATGTGCCGCCCAGGACGGTGAGGCACCATGGCCGGATGACCGAGCGCCCCGAGCACAGCACAGGCGGCGTGTACTCCGTCCCCGGCCAGGAGTACACGCGCGACGACAGGTACCTGGCGACCCGGATCACCGCGGACGGCCGCGACGGCTTCGCGGTCGAGCCGGGTCGCTACCGGCTCATCGCCGCGCGCGCGTGCCCGTGGGCCAGCCGGGCCATCATCGTGCGGCGCCTGCTCGGCCTGGAGGACGCCCTCTCCATGGGCCTGGCCGGGCCGACGCACGACGAGCGCTCGTGGACCTTCGACCTCGACCCCGGCGGCCGTGACCCGGTGCTGGGCATCGAGCGGCTCCAGGAGGCGTTCTTCGCCCGCGACCCGCACTACTCGCGCGGCATCACCGTGCCCGCGATCGTCGACACGCGCTCGGGCGCCGTCGTCACCAACGACTTCGCGCAGATGACGCTCGACCTCGAGCTCGAGTGGACCGCGTTCCACCGTCCGGGCGCCCCGGACCTCTACCCCGACCACCTGCGCGACGAGATCGACCAGGTCAACCGGCGCGTCTACGCGAAGGTCAACAACGGCGTCTACCGCTGCGGGTTCGCCGGCTCGCAGGAGGCATACGAGGCCGCGTACCGCTCGCTCTTCGACGGCCTGGACTGGCTCGAGGACCGCCTGACCAGCCAGCGGTACCTCGTCGGGGACACGATCACCGAGGCGGACGTCCGCCTGTTCACGACGCTCGTCCGGTTCGACGCCGTCTACCACGGCCACTTCAAGTGCAACCGGAGCAAGCTCACGGAGCTGCCGGCCCTCTGGGCGTACGCGCGCGACCTCTTCCAGACGCCGGGCTTCGGCGACACCGTCGACTTCGCCCAGATCAAGGAGCACTACTACGTGGTGCACAAGGACATCAACCCGACCGGGATCGTGCCGGCCGGGCCCGACCTGTCCGGCTGGCTGCACCCGCACGGACGCGAGCAGCTCGGCGGTCGCCCCTTCGGCGACGGCACGCCGCCGGGTCCGGTGCCCGACGGCGAGCGCATCGACCCCGCGGGCACCCCGCTGGGCGGCTGAGCCACCCGGTCGCCGCCCTCGGTGACAAAGGTCCTTGACACCTCCACGTCCTGACAAGCATCCTTGACAGGTGCGGAACGAGATCCGACGCCTTCGCGAGGAACGCGGGCTCTCCCAGGGAGCACTGGGTCAGGAGCTGGGCGTCTCGCGCCAGACGGTCAACTCGCTGGAGACCGGCCGCTACGACCCGTCCCTGCCGCTCGCGTTCGCGATCGCCCGGTACTTCGGGCGCACCATCGAGGAGGTCTTCCATGTCGACGACGAGTGACGAACGGCGCGCCCAGGGCCGGCGCTGGGCGCTCGGCCTCGCCGCGAGCGGCAGCATCGTCCTCGCCCTGACGGCGATCGCCCTGGCCCAGGGCTTCCCCTGGACCGGGTGGATCCTCGGCGGCGGCCTCGCCGTCATCGTCCTGTGCGCCGTCGCCCGGCACCGAGCCCTGCACCACGCCGACGACACCGGTCCGGTCAGCCGTCTGTGGGGCGGCGCGTTCGACGAGCGCGACAGGCGCGTGCTCGACGCCGCGCTGGCCCAGGTCGGTGCGGGCGCGCTGATCGTGCTCGGGATCGGGAACGTGCTGGTCAGCGTCGACGCGGCCAGCGCCGTCGTCGTCCTGCGGGCGGCCCTCCTTCTCCTCATCGCCCTGGGCGGCACGATCTTCGCCGTCACCCACGCCCGGCACTGACCGCGCCAGGAAGGCAGGGCCGACCGGCATCCCCGATCAGCGCGGGCGGGCCCCGTCGAGGAAGAGGTCGACGACGGCGCGCACCTCGCGGTGCACCGCCTCGCCGCGCCGGTCGGGCGGCATGGCGACGTCGTCGGGGATCGGTGCCATCGACGAGGTGAGGCCGAGGAAGCACCAGGCCAGGAACTGCGGGTCGCCGACGAGCTCACCATCGGCCACCGCCCGGGTCATGAGCTCGACGACCGGCGTGATGAGGCCGGCGACGTAGGCCGTGGAGACCTCGGCGCGGACGTCGTCGGACACGTGCCGGGTGGCGTCGTAGACCTGGCGGTCCAGGGCCTCGGCGCCCGGCTCGACGTCGACGTTGAGGGCGCCCACGGCCGCGAGCACGTCGGCGAGGGAGCCCTGCCGGGCCAGCGCGTCGGCGACCCGCGCCGTCTGCAGGCCGATCTGCTGCAGCGCGGCCTCCCGGAACAGCGCCTCCTTGCCGCCCGGGAAGTGGTGGTAGAGGCTCGCCTTCCGGATGCCCACCTCGCGGGCGACGAGGTCGAGGGAGACCCCGAGGTAGCCGACGGCCGCCAGCTGGGCGGAGAAGCTCGCGAGGATCTCGTGCCGCGTGTCGCGGGTGGGGTCGGCCGGCATGTCGCTCATCGTGCCGCCTCCGCCGCCCGGAACGCCCAGGCACACGCCGCCGCCCCGACCGCGAGCAGGCCGGCGAGGGTGACGGCACCCGGCAGCAGGGCGCCGTCCGGCGCCTGGCTGCCGCCCACCGCCCGGAGCCCCTCGAGCACGTACGTGAGCGGGTTCACGGTCGCGGCGGCCCCCATCCAGCCGGTCAGGTCGGAGCGGGGCGCGAACGCGCTGGTGAGGAAGCTGAGCGGGAAGAACAGCAGCACCGTCGACGAGACGGCGGCGTCCGTGCCCCACCTGACCGCCGCGGCCGCACCGAGCAGGGAGAACCCGACACCCGCGACCGCCGTGCCGAGCACGAGCCCCGCGGCCTCGCCCTCCGACGGGCGCATGCCCAGGGCGAGCCCGGTCCCGACGATGACGACGGCCTGCACCGCGAGCACCCCGCCGCCCACGAGGAGCGGGGCGGCGACCAGGCGAGCGCGGCCGGCCCGACTGAGGAGCAGCCGTCGGTGGTACCCGGAGCTCATGTCGCGCACGAGCAGCTGGCCGGCGAGCGCTCCTCCGTTGAAGGCCGTGGTGAGGAGCACGAGCGGCACGATGAAGGCCAGGTACGGGGCGCCGTCCAGCATCGCTCCCCCGGCCGAGCCGAGCTGCCCGGCGTACACGAGCAGGAAGAACGCGCTCATGAGCACGGGGCTGGCGACGAGTGCGGGGACGCGGACGAGCGTCCGGGAGGTGCGGGCGAGCAGGGCGGCGGTCATCGGATCTCCTGGAGAGTCGCGGCGGGGCTGGCGGAGTCGGTCCGGTCGGCGCCCAGGCGGGCGTCCGGGTGGGCGTCCGGGCGAGGCCCCGACGTGAGGTGCAGATAGACGTCGTCGAGGGACGGCGTGTCCAGCGCGAAGCGCCCGACCTCGACGCCTGCCACGGCGAGCGCCGCCAGGAAGCCGGCCGCGAGCGCGCCGTCGGCGGTGGCGCCGAGCCGGACC
>JAEZBT010000473.1 GCA_023426865.1 Actinomycetes bacterium | reverse complement strand
GTGCCCCTGGGCACAGCGGCCCTGCCGGGCGGCGACACGCCCGCGGACGTGCTCGTCGTGGTCGGGCCGGAGGGCGGCATCGCGCAGAGCGAGCTGACGGCCCTGGCCGAGGCCGGCGCGCAGGTCGCACGGCTGGGCCGAACGGTGCTCCGGACGTCGACGGCGGGCCCGGCGGCGCTCGCCGTCCTCGCCCAGCGACTCGGCCGCTGGGCCTGATCGACCGGCTCAGGAGACGGTGAACGTCACCTCGACGAGGTTGCGCGGCTCGCCGCCGGAGTCGCCCTCGCCCATGCCCGGCTCCCAGACCTGCACGGTGTACTCGCCCGGCTCGAGGTCCACGTCGAAGCTGTAGGGGCCGACGTCGCCGTTCGCGCCGGCGGTGGTGAACCCCTCGGCGACGACGTCGGTGCCGCCGGCCGGGGTGACCTGGTAGAGCAGGGTGCCCTCGAAGCCGGTGCCTTCGCCGGTGACCGTCACGGTCGGTCCGGCGACCTCGTCCCCGGGCGCCGGGGAGGTGATCGAGTTCGGCCCGTTCACGACGGGGCCCGGCGTCGCGTCGTCGTCCGGGTCGGCGGTGGTGGTCGCGGTCGGCTCGGACGGCTCGGACGGCTCCGCCGACCCGCTCGGCGTCGTGCTCTCGGCCGGCTCGGCGTCGTCTCCCGTCCGGCACCCGGCCAGGAGGCCTACCCCGAGGACGACGGCGAGACCTGCCGCCGCCACGCCCCGTGCCCGGCTCCGTGCTCCTCGCATGTCCCGCCCCCTTCGTCACCGCCATCCTCGCAGGTGCTGTGCACCGGCTCGCACTACCCTGGCGGCATGTCGTCCGCCGAGAACCGGCTCGCGGTGCCGGACTGCCTCTTCTGCCGGATCGTCGCCGGGGAGGTGCCGGCCGACGTCGTCGCCCAGTCGGACCGGGCCATCGCCTTCCGCGACATCAACCCGCAGGCGCCCCTGCACGTGCTCGTGGTGCCCCGCGACCACCACGCCGACGTCGCGCAGCTCGCCGCGGTGGACCCGGGCCTCCTGGCCGACGTCGTCGCCCTGGCGCACGAGGTCGCCGAGAACGAGGCGGACGGCGCGTACCGCATGCTCTTCAACACGGGTGCGGAGGCGGGCCAGTCGGTCTTCCACGTGCACGCCCACGTCATCGGTGGCCGGCGGCTCGGCTGGTCGCCCGCCTGAATCTCCCGCGAGGAGCCGCGGGTGGCCCGACTACGATGGTGGTCCCACCCGCACAGTGAGGAGGCGCGCGGCCGCCGGCCGCTGCCCATGGCAGACACCACCAGCCGCCGTGACCCCGTCCAGGACCGGGCCGACGAGGTCGAGAACCGCATCATCGTGCCCGCGCACGTGCCCGCCGTCGCCGTGCTCGGCCCCGGCGACGAGGTGCTGCGCGCCGTCGAGGCGGGCTTCCCGGGCGTGCGCATCCACGCCCGCGGGGACCAGATCACGCTGCGCGGCGCGGCTGCCGACGTCGGGCTGGTCACGCGGCTCCTGGACGAGCTCCTCGAGGTCGTCGCGTCGGGGACGCCGCTGAGCCCGGACGTCGTCGCGCGGTCGGTGCGGATGCTGACCGCGGCCACGGCCGCGCGGCCCGCCGAGGTGCTCACCCAGAACATCCTGTCCAGCCGCGGGCGCACGATCCGCCCGAAGACGGTGGGTCAGAAGCGGTACGTCGACGCGATCGACCAGCACACGATCACGTTCGGCATCGGGCCTGCCGGCACCGGGAAGACCTACCTCGCGATGGCGAAGGCCGTACAGGCGCTGCAGGCGAAGCAGGTGAACCGGATCCTGCTGACCCGCCCGGCGGTGGAGGCGGGGGAGCGGCTCGGCTTCCTGCCCGGCACCCTCAACGACAAGATCGACCCGTACCTGCGCCCGCTCTACGACGCGCTGCACGACATGGTCGACCCGGACTCGATCCCGCGGCTCATGGAGGCCGGCACCATCGAGGTCGCCCCGCTCGCGTACATGCGCGGGCGCACCCTGAACGACGCGTTCATCATCCTCGACGAGGCCCAGAACACCTCGAGCGACCAGATGAAGATGTTCCTGACCCGGCTCGGCTTCGGGTCGAAGATGGTCGTCACGGGCGACGTCACGCAGGTCGACCTGCCGGGCGGGACGCCGTCGGGCCTGCGGGTGGTGGAGGAGATCCTCACCGGGGTCGACGACGTCGCGTTCTGCAGGCTGACCTCGGAGGACGTCGTCCGGCACCGGCTGGTGGGGGACATCATCGACGCGTACGCGGTGTGGGACACCCGACGCGCGGACACCGGCGCGGCGCCGGCGCGGCCGGCGCGTCCCGAGCGAGGCGGAGCCCGATGAGCGTCGAGGTCAACAACGAGTCCGGGCACGAGCTGGACGAGGCCGAGTTCGCCGCCCTCGCCCGGCACGTCCTCGACGCGATGCACGTCCACCCGGGCAGCGAGCTGTCGATCCTCATGGTCACGCCCGAGGTGATGAGCGAGCTGCACGTGCAGTGGATGGACGAGCCGGGCCCCACGGACGTGCTGTCCTTCCCGATGGACGAGCTCCGGCCCGGGCGTGAGGGCGACCCGACCCCGGCCGGCCTGCTCGGCGACGTCGTGCTCTGCCCGGAGGTGGCCGCCAAGCAGGCGCTGGACGCGGGGCACTCGACCGCCGAGGAGCTCCTGCTGCTCACGGTGCACGGCATCCTGCACCTGCTGGGCTTCGACCACGCAGAGCCGGAGGAGGAGAAGGAGATGTTCGGCCTGCAGCGCCAGCTGCTGCTGACCTTCCTCGCGCAGCGATGAACGGCGCCCCTGTCGCACTGCTCCTCACGGCGGCCGTCCTGGCGACGCTGCTCGCCGCCCTGCTCTCGGCCGGCGAGGCGGCGGTGCTGCGCGTCGGCCGCTCGGCGTGGCTGGCCGGCCACCCGCGGCGGGGCCCGCGTGTCCCGGCCCTGCTC
>JAEZBT010000438.1 GCA_023426865.1 Actinomycetes bacterium | reverse complement strand
GTCCTGCACACCCGCACGGCGACGCCCGACGACGCGGCACACCTGACCGCAGCGGCGGTCGCCCTGGGCGCGCGCGAGGGGGCAGACGTGCTGCGCGGCAAGGACGTCGTCGAGCTCGCGGTGCTCGACGTCTCCAAGGGCGAGGCGCTGCGGGCCCTGCGCGCCCGGCTCGGGGCCGACCGCGTCCTCTACGCCGGCGACGACGTGACGGACGAGCGGGCGTTCGCGCTGCTCGGGCCGCAGGACGTGACCGTGAAGGTGGGCCCGGGCCCGACGGCGGCGCGGCACCGCGTGGCCGACCCGGCCGCCGTCGGCGCGCTGCTCACCGACATCGCGGCGCTCGTCTCCGACGGGCCGCCCCCGGACCGCCCGGGCACCCCCGAGGACCCCACGACGGCTGCCGGATCGTGACCTTCGGGCCTGCCGTGGGGCCCGTCGGCTGTGGCACCATGAGCACGTCGCACGGGCGAGGAGGTCCGCCGGTGCCGCGCGAGCGGACCGGACAGACCGAGCCGCCCGTGTCGGTGCCACCGGGCACCACCGACTCCACTCGGATCGTCCGGCACGTACCTGCCGGTGGAGGGAATGCAGCATGGCAACCGTGACCTTCGACAAGGCCACTCGCATCTACCCGGGGACCGAGCGTCCCGCGGTCGACGCGCTCGACCTGCACATCGAGGACGGCGAGTTCCTCGTCCTCGTCGGCCCCTCGGGCTGCGGCAAGTCGACCTCCCTGCGGATGCTCGCCGGCCTGGAGGACGTCAACTCCGGCCGCATCCTCATCGGCGACCGTGAGGTCACCGACGTGCAGCCCAAGGACCGGGACATCGCCATGGTGTTCCAGAACTACGCGCTCTACCCGCACATGACCGTCGCCGACAACATGGGCTTCGCCCTGAAGATCGCCGGCGTGCCGAAGGCCGACATCCGCAAGCGCGTCGAGGAGACCGCGAAGATGCTCGACCTGACCGAGTACCTGGACCGGCGCCCCAAGGCCCTGTCCGGTGGTCAGCGTCAGCGCGTCGCCATGGGCCGCGCCATCGTGCGTCAGCCCCAGGTCTTCCTCATGGACGAGCCGCTGTCGAACCTCGACGCGAAGCTCCGCGTGCAGACGCGGTCGCAGATCGCCTCGCTCACCCGCCGCCTCGGCGTCACCACGGTCTACGTCACGCACGACCAGACCGAGGCCATGACGATGGGCGACCGGATCGCCGTGCTCAAGGACGGCCTGCTCCAGCAGGTCGGCGACCCGCGCGACCTGTACGACCGCCCGAACAACGTCTTCGTCGCCGGCTTCATCGGCTCGCCGGCGATGAACATCGGCTCGTTCCAGGTCGTCGAGGGCGGCGCGCAGCTCGCGAACACCCGCATCCCGCTGGCCCGCGAGGTCCTCTCCAAGATCGTCCCCGAGGACCGCGGCCACGTGACCGTCGGCTTCCGCCCGGAGGCGCTCGACGTCGTCAGCCAGGCCCACGAGGGTGCGATCCCGATCAAGGTCGTCCTCGTCGAGGAGCTCGGCGCCGACGCCCTCGCCTACGGCGAGCTGGTCATGGGCGGCGCGGCCGCGCGCGAGATCCACTCGGGCGCCGGCGAGGCGCAGATCATCGTCCGCGTCGACCCGCGCACCCCGCCGCGCAAGGGCGACACCATCTGGGTGGCCATCCGCCCGGGTGAGCTCCACGCGTTCGCGGCCTCCACGGGCGAGCGCCTGAACTGACCCCAGCGACGCGAAGGGCGGGGCGGCCCCCCCGCCGCCGCACGGGAGGGTCGATGACAGTCCCCTTCACCGGGTCGCTGCAGATCACCGCTGCCGCCCCGGACCCCGCGCTGCTCGACCTGCCGTGGCACGTCCCCCTCGAGGACTGGCCGGCCGAGAACCTCGCGGCGCTGCCACGCGGCATCAGCCGGCACGTCGTGCGGTTCGTCAAGCTCTCGGGGCGCGTCATCGCGGTCAAGGAGATCGGCGAGACCGTCGCCTACAAGGAGTACGAGCTGCTGCGCGCGCTGCGCCGCCTCGGGGCCCCGAGCGTGGAGCCGGTCGGCGTCATCACGGGCCGCGCGGACCCCGCCGGCGAGCGCCTCGAGGCGGTGCTGGTCACCCAGCACCTGCAGTACTCGCTGCCGTACCGGGCCCTGTTCAGCCAGCGGAGCCTCCAGCCGGACACCACCGAGCGGCTCATCGACGCCCTGACGGTGCTCCTCGTGCGCCTGCACCTGCTGGGCTTCTACTGGGGCGACGTCTCGCTGTCCAACACGCTCTTCCGGCGCGACGCCGGCTCCTTCGCCGCCATCCTCGTCGACGCCGACACCGGCGAGCTGCACGACCGCCTCTCCCCGGGCCAGCGCGCCTACGACATGGACGTCGCCCGGGTGAACATCATCGGCGAGCTGATGGACCTCGAGGCCGGCGACCTGCTCGAGCCCGGCGTCGACCCGATCGCCATCGGCGACCGCCTCGTCGAGCGCTACGACACGCTGTGGGACGCACTCACCGGTGAGGAGTCCTTCGGCACCGGCGACCGCTGGCGGGTGGCCGCCCGCATCGACCACCTCAACGAGCTGGGCTTCGACGTCGGTGAGCTCACCATCACCACGGACGTCGACGGGACGACCGTGCGGATCCAGCCGAAGGGCGTCGACGCGGGCCACCACTCCCGGCGGCTGCTCCGGCTGACCGGGCTCGACGTCCAGGAGGGCCAGGCCCGGCGCCTGCTCAACGACCTCGACGCGTACCGGGCCGCCACCGACCGGCAGGGCGAGGACGAGGAGTTCGTCGCGCACGACTGGCTGACGAACGTGTTCGAGCCCGCTGTCCGGGCGGTCCCGCGCGAGCTGCGGGGCAAGCTCCAGCCGGCGCAGATGTTCCACGAGATGCTCGACCACCGCTGGTTCATCTCCCGCGAGCAGAGCCGCGACGTGCCCATGGTCGAGGCGGCCCACAGCTACGCCGAGAACGTGCTGCGGCACCGGCCCGACGAGGCCGAGGTGCTCGGCGCGGACACCGCGACCCTGCCGCGCGTCGCCGACTGACGTGCCCCGCGTCGCCACCCTGATCGTGGTCGTCGTCGCCGGGTGCGGGGC
>JAEZBT010000434.1 GCA_023426865.1 Actinomycetes bacterium | reverse complement strand
GGCCGGGCCCGGGAGCGGCCGCGTGACCCGCCCCGTCCGGGCGCGCCATCGCGGGGGCGCGCGCGTCCTTGCTCAGGGCGACCTCCGGCTGGCTCGGCCGCGGTGTCCGCGGCACGGGTCAAGGGCTTGCCCTTCTTCATCGGCCTGTCGACGGCCGTCCATGAGTGACGTCACCAGGTGGCGGCGTCGGGCGGGCTGGGGCGGCCGAGCAGGTAGCCCTGGCCCCGGTCGCAGCCGAGCAGGCGCAGGGCCTCGCGCTGCGCGGGACGCTCGATCCCCTCGGCGATCGTCGTGGCCCCGAGCGCGTGGGCGAGCTCGATGATGCCGAGGACGAGCGCGGAGGCGCTCGGGTCGGCGTCGACACGGTCCACGAAGGACTTGTCGATCTTGATGATGTCGATGGGGAAGTCCTTCAGGTGCGCCAGCGAGGAGTGACCGGTGCCGAAGTCGTCGAGCGCGACGAGCAGCCCGACGTCGTGCGCGGCCCGCATGTTCACCAGCGCGGCGACCGGGTCCTTGATCAGGGCGGTCTCGGTGACCTCGAGGCACATCGCCGACGGCGGCAGGCCCGACGCGTCGAGTGCCGCCGCGACGTCGGCCATCAGGTCCGACCTGCTGAGCTGCTCCGCGGAGACGTTCACGGTCACCATCAGGTGCCCGGCACCCGAGGCGTGCCAGACGGCCGCCTGCGCCGCAGCCCGGCCGAGCATGTACCGCCCGAGCGGCACGACCACGCCGGTGCGCTCGGCGAGCGGGATGAACTCCGACGGCGGGATCGGCCCGTCGACCGCGTGCGTCCACCGGCACAGCGCCTCGAAGCCCACGACGCCGTCGGTGCGCAGGTCGGCGATGGGCTGGTAGTGGGCGTACAGCTCCTCCCGCTTGAGGGCTTCGCGCAGCGACCGGGCGTTCCCGCGCTCGCGGATGATGTTCCCCAGCGAGCTCGCCTGCTCCCGTGAGAACCAGGCCACCACCAGTCCGATCAGGCAGAACACCAGCCCGCGGAAGCCCCAGGCCCAGGTCTGCTGGGCCGCGCCGGCCGCCTCGTTCACGGGCCGCAGCGGCCCGGCGAGGAGCCCGCAGACCACCCCTGCCGCCAGGGCCCCGCGCCACCGGAAGCGGTTCGCCGCCACCACCACCGGGATGTAGAAGGCGTGGTAGATCCCGGTCGCCTGCCCGGCGACGCGGAACGTGACCAGCGCGATCGCACCGATGGTGACGCCGATGATCGCGACGGCGGGACCGGGGCCGGTCTCGTAGAGCGCCCGGCGCAGCCACCCGCCGAAGGGCCGTCGCCGTCCTCCCCACCGGCTCGCGGACGGCGTCGCGGGACCGGGCTCGGCAGTCGGTCCCGCACCGGGTGGATGACGCCAGTGCCCGCTCGGCGGCGCCGCGTTGCCGACGTGCGTCCCGGGGGCCGACGCCCCGCCGGTGGTCCCGGCGGCGGACCTGGAACCGGCGCCCAGATCGTCGGCGCGCGCCATCGAGAGTGGTCGCACCGATCTTCTCACGGCGACCTCCGACGGCTCGGCCGGACAAAGCGTTCGCGACTCGGCTCAAGGGACTCTCCCCATCCTTCATCGCCCCGGTGGTCACCGTCCACGAAATGGGGCAAACTTCGCCCGCTCCGGTCGACCCGGTGCGCACGGACGCCGGCCTGCGGGAGTGCAAGCGCGACATCGTGACGCGAGCCACCACGCAGGACCCCGACGGAGCGCAGGCGGCAGCGATGGATCTGTACTCCCAAGCGTTCGAGAGGACGGCCGCGGGCGAGGCCACGGCGGTCCGCCCGCTCGACTGAGTCGCACGATCCGGCGGAGCCGGATCAGCGCTGGCCCGTCGGCTCTGCGTGCTGCACGCGCCGCTCGAGCACCTCGCGCACGATGAGCCCGACCACCGCGACGGCCACCGCGAGCGCGACGGTCTCGCGCGCCGGCGCGCCGTCCGTGGCGGCCTGCCTGAGGATGCCCGCGCCGTAGTCGAGCATCCCCGCGAGGTCCCGCGCGAGGACGCGCGTCCCGAGGGCGCTCGAGATCGCCGTCGTGAGGGGCGGCGCCAGCCAGACGAGGACGAGGCTCACCAGCGCGGAGACCACCCTGCCGGGCGTCCGCACGCCGGCCCACACGATCGCCGCCCCGACGAGGATCGGCATGACGTACGTGAACGCGCGGAGCAGCCCCAGCGGGGCCGAGCCGGGGCCGACCTGCTCGACGACGGCGAGCGGCAGCCACAGGCCCACGGCGATGGCGCCGGTCGTCAGGCCGAACAGGGCGCCGGCGCGCGGGGCCAGCGCGATGAGGGCGAACGCCCCGGCGCTGATCAGGAGGCACACGACGACACCGCCCCCGATGCCGAGGAGGTACACCGCCGAGTCCCGCCCGTCCCGCAGGCCCGGCGCCACGACCGCGACCGTCTGCAGGGCCGCGCCCAGCTGCCCGGCGAGCAGCCCGCCGCCCGTCCACAGCGCCGGTCCCCGGTCACCTGCCCGGGCGACGAGCGCCCGCGCCGCGACGCCCGCCACCGCCCCGCCCGCGACGAGCACCGCGAAGATCGACGTCACCATGTACTGGCTGAACGGCAGCAGCACGACGGGCGCCTCGGCCGGGATCCCGCCGTCCCAGAGGTTCTGCAGGGGCAGGTGCGCGCCGGCGGCGAGCCACGGCGCGAGCCCGACGAGCGCCGCCGTCGCGCCGGCAAGGAGCGCGGCCCATGGCGGGACCCGCCTTCCGTCCCCGGCTGCCCGCGCGTCGCCAGCGGCCGGCGGCGCACCCTCCTGCGAGACGGCCTCGTCCACGAGCTCTGCCATCGGTCCCCCTGCGTGTTGGTGCTCGAGCGCACGGTGTGCGCCACCGACCGGCCACGCTAGTCGAGGCAGAACTCGTTCCCCTCGACGTCCTGCATCACGAGGCACGACTCGTTGAACTCGTCCGCCTTGAGCAGGCGCACGCGCGTCGCGCCGAGGGCGAGCAGGCGGGCACACTCCGCCTCGAGGGCGGCGAGGCGCTCCTCGCCCACCATCCCCGTGCCGACGCGGACGTCCAGGTGCACGCGGTTCTTGACGACCTTGCCCTCCGGCACACGCTGGAAGAACAACCGCGGCCCGACGCCTGTCGGGTCCTGGCAGGCGTAGGCCGAGCCCTGGTGCTCGGCCGGGAGCGACCGATCGAACTCCTCCCACGAGGCGAACCCCTCGGGGGGCGGCGGCTCCACGTACCCGAGCACCTCGCACCAGAACCGGCCGACCCGCTCCGGCTCGGCACAGTCGAACGTGACCTGGACCGTCCTCACCTGTGGCATGTCGCCACCGTAGGACGCGACCGGCCCGGTCGTCCTCCTCGCCGTCGTGCTCGCGACGGCTCTCCTCGCCGGCCGTGGCCTCCTCCTGCTCTGACCTGCGGCGGCGTCGCGCTGCACCTACACCCGCGCGTCGCGCACCGGTGACAGCGCCGCGACCGCGGCGGCCGCGGCGAAGACGACCGCCACCGCGACGAGCGTCGGTCGGTCGCCGAGCTGCCCGACGGCGAAGCCCCCGCCGAGGGCACCGAGGGCCGCCGCCGTCCGGTTGGCGGACCGCCGGGTGGCGTTGGCCCGACCGAGGACTCCGTCAGGGGTGAGCGATTGCCAGAGGGCCATTTCGTTCGCGTTCTCCGCGCCGGCCGCCAGTCCTTGGATGAGCAGCGCGAGGAGCAGCAGGAGGGTGCCGGCCGTGCTCTGCGGGGCGAGCGCGATGAGTACCCAGGTGAGCGGGTAGGCCGCGCGCGTCAGCACGACGACGCGGCCCGGGCCATGCGACGCGCCGAGTCGCGGAGCCAGTGACGCGCCGACGAGGCTCGCCACCCCGAACGCGCCCAGCAGCAGTCCGAACACGGCAGCGGAGAGCCCGAGGGACCGCAGCGCGAACAGCGAGAGCGCCGCCATCGCCGCGCCGTTGGCGAGGAACCAGACGTGCGTCGAGGTCGCGAGCGCCCCGAGTGTCGGGTGGCCGTAGGTCCACCTCAGGCCCTCGCGGATCTCCGTCCGGAGCGTGCCGACGCGCGGCCCGGGACGAGGTTCCTCGATGCGCATGCTCGCCACCAGGGCGGCGTCGACGAGGTAGCTGATCGAGTCGACGACGAGCGCGACGGGGGCGCCGACCAGCCCGACGAGGCCGCCGCCGAACGCCGGCCCGAGGGTCTGGGCGGCCGCGTACGTCTGGTCGAGCCGGGCGTTCGCGTCCACGAGCCGGGCCCGAGGCACCAGCCGGGGCAGGAGGGACTGAGTCGCCGCGAACCCGAATACCGAGGCCGCACCGAACACGAGCAACGCCACGACGAGCACCCAGATGCTCAGGACGTCGAGCAGCCACAGCACCGGGATGGCGCCCAGGGCCAGCGCCCGTCCCACGCTCGCCCAGACGAGCACCGGCTTGCGGCGCCAACGATCGACGTACGCACCGACCAGCAGGCCGAGGGCCGCGTACGGGACGAGCTGAGCGGCGCTGACGACGCCGACCTCGACCGGGGTCGCCTCGAGCTGCTGAACGACGAGCACGGGAAGGGCGACAGTGGTGACGGCGGTCCCGAACGCGCTGATGGCGTCGGCCGCCCAGTAGCGGGCGAAAGGTCGAGGGAGCCGGCTCACGTCGTCTCCCACGACCGTCCCCTCCTAGCGCCGGCCGTCATCTCATCCGGCCGTCGCGCTCCGCTCGAAGGACGCCTTCAGCGCGTCCACCGTGAACACCTGGTCGATCGGAGCGCGGATCGTGCGCTCGATCTCGACGTCGATCGGGGCCATCCGCAGATCATCCACGCCCGGCGAGTGCAGCACCAGGCACCGGTTCAAAGTCTGGGCCGCGAGGCAGCCGTCTCCCGTGGCCTGGGCCGCTCAGTTCCTGCGCCGAGCACGGTCTGCCCACCATGAAGACGACGAGAGTTCTCAGCGTGTCCCTGCCCGTGGCCGACCAGGACGCGGCCCTGGCCTTCTACACGGAGGTGCTGGGGTGCGAGCTGCGCTTCGACGCCGTGGTGCCGCCCGGGGTGCGGATGATCGAGGTCGCCCCGCCCGGGTCCGCGGTGGGCCTGCTGCTCCTGCCCCCGGACACCCCCATCCCCATCGCCCTCCGCCTGGGCACCGACGACGCCGACGCGGCCTACGCGGGGGTCGCGGCAGTCGAGGGCGTGGTGCACCACAACGACGAGGTGCTCCGGTGGGAGGGTGTGCCGCCGATGTTCCACTTCAGCGACCCCGATGGGAACAGCCTTGTGTTCCTGGAGGATCCCGCCGCAGGATGACCCGGACGTCGCGCCTGGCCATGGGCCGGGTGATGCTCGGCCCTCAGCGCCAGGCATCCAGGAGGTCGTCGGCGGTCCATGCGTGCTCGACGCCGGCGTCGGCGGTCACACCGCCTGGGCACACGGCGACGAGGGGTGTGGCGGGCGTGCAGCCCGGGATGGAGGCGGCGTCGATGCTGAGCCTGCGGACGTCCGCCGCGCTGATGGGTGTGGGACGCCACTTGATGGTGCCGACGAATGCGAGCTCGCGCGCGGGTCGCCGGTCAGCGCCCACAAGGTCGATCTCAGGGCTGTTGGACCGTGGCCACCACCCGCCGATCTCACGGACGTGTGCCCATGGTGTGTCGACGAGCACCCGCCACATGGACGCGCGGACGACCGGCTCGATCGCACGGCCACGCCACGACCCGAAGGCGTCGTCGTGCACGCGCGCGAGGGCAAGGTCAGCCCGGCCACGGTCGACCTCGGGCAGCGCCGGCTCGACGAACGGCAGCCAGAAACGCAGTGCGGGGTCGTCGATGCGATACCGCGGTTCCTTCTGCGCCTTGGTCGAGAGCGGCAGGTCGACGGCGACGATGCGCTTGGCGGTCAGCAGGTCCAGTGCACGCGACAGGGACGCGGGCTGCATGCTTCCCGTGGCCCGCTGGATGCCGGAGAACGTCCGCTCGCCGTACCCGCCGATCGCCGTGAGCACCGTTCGCGCCTGCGCGCCTTCGGGCAGCTCACCGTCGAGGACGCGGGTGCCGGACGCGACCAACGCGGACAGCGACGTGGAGAACGACCGCTCCAGGAAGGACGCGCGGGTCTCGCCCTCCTGCCACGTCTCGGCGATCTGCGGTTGCCCACCGGTGATCAGGTACGCATCGAACGCGCCCATCCCGCGCAGCCCGGTCATCACCCCGATGTCTCCGGGGGTCAGGGCCCGGAGGACGATCTCCGCGCCTCGACCGTGGAACGGCTGGTCCGGCTTGGTGAGCTGCTCCATCATCGCGAGGTCCGAGCCGAGCAGCAGGAGCAGCACAGGCCGACGCGAGAGCTGCTGATCCCAGACGCGCTGGAGCTCACCCGCACCGCCAGGGACCACCTCCAGGAGCCACGGAAGCTCGTCGAGGATGACCACAGCCGGCCGGTCCGTCGGCAGCGCACCCGCGAGAAGCGTCAGCGCAGCGGTCAGCGATCGAGGCTCCTGGCCTTCGGCGATCGCCGCGTTCGGGAGGCTCGAGGTCGCGATCGACGCGGCAAGGTCGGCGTACGCGCGCTCAGGGGTCGAGGAGCGCGCTGCTTGGAACACGAGGTAAGGGAGCCCGGAGCGCTCCGCGAACACCTCGGCGAGGCGACTCTTGCCGATGCGTCGGCGGCCGCGCATGAGGACCGCGACACCGCGGGCATCCCGACCGCCGCGTCGGACGATGCCGAGCTGGTCGTCGAGCTGAGCGAGTTCGCGCGTCCGACCAACGAAGCGTGACACGGATCCACCTCCACTAGGGTAAGTACCGTCCCCGATAGTATCACTGGCGTTAGTCTCTGGGGCGAGAGTTCATGTGGGGATTCGCGTCATGCCACACGACAGGACGAACGTCTTGGCGCGGACGATCGACGACGTCGAACGAGGAAACCGCCGCCGATCGGTAAAACGGGGCCTCGACACCCGCCTTAGGAGTTCGATCTTGGTCTGTGAATAACGCGCTGACCAGCGGCAATACATGCGGGTAGTTCGCCGGGTGATCCCGTTCCGGGGTACGCGCTGACCACACGCTGACCACGGCCCGGCTTTCCGGCGGTCGGCTATCGCGGCCCAGCGGAAACCTCACGATGCACGGCGGTCCAGGTGGATGCGCGCACTTAGCCCGCCCCGGCCTGCCGTCCAATCGTCGCGCGCAGTCTTGCCGCCGCCTCGCGCGCCTCAGCCCACTGAGCCTGCCACCGACCGTCGAACGGTTCGCTCGGTTGCAGGATGCGCGACGTGATCCCGGCGAGGTAGTCGACAAGACGTCGAGCCTCCGGCTCCAGCGCTCCCGGCTCGGCGGACGCCCACCTTTCGGCTTCGCGAACCACGCGTCCCAATCGGGCGCGCGCCGGGTATGCCTGCTCTGGCGTTAGGTCAGCGCGCAACAGGACATCCAGACGGCGCTGCAGCCGTTCTATCGCGCTCAAACCAGCCTCCAGAGCCGAGCAATGAACTGTTCCGCAACATCAAGCCAGTGCTGCGCCGCCGCGGCAGTCGGCTCCGCAGTGGCCGTAATGGACCTGGCCTCGGCCAGCCGATGCTGGTAGATGTCGAGCGCCCCGAGCGCGTGCTCTTCCATGTCCAACGACCGGAATGCAGTGGTTATCGACTGCACCCGATCGAACTCTGGCCGACCAAGGAGGTAGCAGGCGAGAATTGACGAATGGCGAATCACTGTCGCAATAGTGCTCAACTCGAAGACCGGGTCCCCGCCATCAGACAGCGAATCTCGGACGTCCTGAAGGGCCACCTGGAACCCGGCGACGTCCTTCGCCCCCTGACGATACTCCGGAAGGTCGCTGAGCAGTCTGGTGAGCCGCAGGGCGCCGGTACCCTCGGTGAGGGGCCGACCCTCCATCTTAAGATGCAGCAAGAACAGCGAACCATAACTCGCCATGGCCTCCAGCTCATGCCACGTATACGTCTGCATCGACAGGTGCTCTGCTTGCGGCAGTCGAGCCAGATCTCCCAACGGAGGAGCCTCCGCGTGGTCCTCCACGGCACACAAGACGTCCAGGTCACTTGATTCACCGTATTGGCCTCGTGCCACCGACCCGTAGAGCCACAGGACCGAGTCGTTCATCGCTGAGTCAATCTCTTCAGAACAACGGTGACAAACAGCCCGAAGAACACCACGCCCGCGACCGCCTCGATCGCCGCGAGTGCCATAGCGCTTGAGGGCAGTGGTTGCGACAGTTCGATGAGGTCGATCGAGAGGAAGTTGCCGACGCTCCACCAAAGCGCGACACTCAAGGACACATCGCCTCGCAGAACAATGTAACTCAACACCGGAAAGATCAGAAGCACTGCAACCAGGGCCGCCAGAACGAGGCGACGCACGCTCTCACCGTGGAGCCAGATGGCACGATTAACGCCATACCAAAATAGTTGAACTGCGGCGGCTAGACGGGCCAGCGTGTCATAGTGCTCCCTGTACCATTCGTTCGCCCCCTTCACTGCCGACTGAAGGTGCGCCTTCCGTGCATCAATCGCCGCGAGGCGGAACCGCCTGGCGTCTGCCATGTCACCGCCATGTTCGGCAGCCAGGCCGCACTGCTCGGCGACATCTAGTCGCAGGTTCGCCTCGCGCGGCATCGAGTGTTCGAACTCCGCATATGGGATGTAGCACTCTTTGAAGACGGCGTATCGGAAGTCGCACGATGCAACTGTGACCTTCGGGAAGGTGCAGTCGACAAACTTGCACCCGACGAAAGTGGACTGCAATAGCTCTGCTTGACGGAAGTAGCAGTTGATGAAGACACAGTTGACGAAGTTGGAGGTTTCTACCGTGGTCCGCAGGAAGCTGACGTTTGCGAAGGTGCAGTGTTCGTACCTGCCGCCCTTGATATTGACTCCGTCTAGCCGGATCGACCCGAAGGTCGCGTCGATGGCATGCCATGGTTGAACGAGCTCGCTGGCGGGCCGCCCGGCCGTCATCGCATCCACCCGGCTAGTTCTACACGTGGCGCGCCAGTCGGCGCGACACCGCGCCGGCGCCTGCAGGCGACCCCCAGACCCAGCCGAAACTCGGCGTGGACCCGGGCAGCACCGTACGAGCTCCGCGACATCTGGTGGACCGCCAGAAGCGTCGCCGTCAGCTCGGTGTCGGCCAGCGACCCGGCCGAGGGCAGCGGGTCGCCCAGTCGTAGTAGCCGAACCTGGAGACGTTCAGCACCCGGCAGGCCACCGCGACGAGAATCCCGTCCTCGGCGAGCTCACGGACCAGCCGGGACGCCATTGCGGAGGACGTTCTCCCGGGCGAAGTAGGGGCTGGCGCGCTTGAGGATCTCGTTCTCCATCTCCAGCACCCGGCGGCGGAGCTCGACGAGCTCCTTGCGCTCCTCGGACGTCAGGCCTCCCGGCGACCGGTGTCGACGTCGTTCTGGGCCATCCACCGGCGCAGGCACGACTCGCTGATCCCCAAGTCGGACGCGACCTTCGCGACCGGGTGCTGACCGCTGGGCCAGATCCACTCGACGCGGCGGCCTCGCCGAGAGAATCGTGCTCCCGTCGGCGGGCGCGGCCCGAGGAGGTCGGCTCCGCCCCTCGAAAGCCCCGCACTCCCCACACCGGTGCGGGATGCTGAGCGGAAGAGGTCCACCGCCCGAAATCCCTGGAGCGACCGGATGACGAACCCGGGAGAGGAACGCAGCGCTCGGTCCACTTGGATCCGTCGCGTCCGGATGGTCCAGGCCGTGGTGGCAGTCGCACTCCTCGTCGTGACGGGCCTTGGCACATCTGCAGACCTGCTCGGCGAGTGGTGGTTCTGGGTGGCCACAACTACCGCTGTGACGCTGGCGCTCGTGGAGCCGTACTACACCGGGCCCCAGTCCGCCATGCTCATGGGGCTCGGCGGGCTCGCTGCGGGTCTTACGGCCGATCGGGCCGACATCGAGCCACTATGGGTCGCGTACTTCTTCCTAGCAGGCGTCGTGCTCGTCGCGGCCCTCGGCGCACTTGCCCTGCCCGTCGGACGGTTGCGCGATGGAGCAAGGTGGATGGCCACACGCTTCGGGCGGCCTCTCTGGCTCGGCCTCTCAGCTATTGTCATCGAAGCGCTCAGACAGGCGGCGACCGGCGAGAGGAGCGCCGCAATGACGCTCGCAGTGGGAACGCTCGCGTCAATTCTCGTGGCGGCCCCGGACTGGTACCGCCTGGTAAGCGTTGCTCGCCCGCCGCGAGACTCGCCGGCCATCTTTGAGACTGCAGTCGAGCCAAATCTGATCCTTCTAGCCACGGATCAGCGGTATACGCCAGGCACGTACGTCACGGTTCAGGGCGCCAACTCCTCGCGAGGCGTTGTCGTGGCAAACCTTGCGCACAAGGGCGGCAACCGGATCCAAGTTGCACTGGAGCGACCCTGGCATGAAGTCGCCGAGTCCAGCGGACAAGAGTGTTCGGTGGCCAAGATCAAAGAACCGAATGCACGTGCCGTAGCCTTCGTATCAGAAGGATCCACGGATCAGGTCTTAAGCCTGCGACCCTTCGGAACCCTGGTACGCGGTGACACCGTGTACTGGGAGGACCCCGACATGGGCACGACTCACCTGTACCAGGTGATCAGCCGCGAGTTGGCGCGCGAAGTGTGGGACGGCTCGTCGGTAGTTACCGAACGAGCCTCCGCTGTGGCACTCGGCACCGTCGGGTCGAGCGGGCTCACTCTCGACAACGCCCTGCCGGGCCCGTATATCCCCGTCCTTGCCGCGGAGGAGGTGACTGGGGCCTTGCCGCCGGGCTTTGAGCGCATCGGCACCATCGCCGGCACCTCCCTCCCATTTGGCGTCTCAGTTCTTCAACTTCGGGGCCACCATCTGGCGATCCTTGGCATGTCGGGAATGGGGAAGAGCACCGTTGCCCGTCGCCTCATTGACCTCCTGTCATCGGCTTCGACCGTGATCTCGCTCGACGGCACCGGCGAATACCGCTCTCGCTTCTCACTGCCGGTCTGGACGGATGTCGCGGGGCTCTCCACCCCAGGCGCCTGGGTCTACGAACCTGCCGGCGTTCCGGCTCAGAAGGCGTGCGACTTCATCAAGAAGGTGATGACACAGGCCTCGACGGAGTACGCCACCGGCGGTCCGCTGCCCAGGACGCTCCTCCTCGAGGAAGCACACTCGTTTCTGCCCGAATGGAACTTCGTGGCCGATCGCAATGAGTCAAGCTTTGTCGCCGAGAGTTGTCGCTACATACTTCAGGCGAGGAAGTTTGGTTTGAGTTTTGTCCTTGTATCTCAGCGCACCGCAGTAATTAGCAAGTCCGCCCTGTCGCAGTGTGAGAGCTACATCACACTGCGGACGCTCGATGGAACCAGCCTCGATTACATGGAGGGTGTCCTGGGGGGCCGGTTCCGAGATACCGTCTCGAGTTTGCAGAGGTACCAGGCAGTGTGCGTCGGGCCCGCCTTCAGCACTTCTACGCCCGTCGTCGTGAACCTCGACCCGTATCCCGGCCCCGCGGCGCCAAGCCCCACGGGCCTCCCGTAGCCACGTCACCAGCACACGTCCCAGTACGCCTCCCGTACCCGTGGACTTGAACGCGCCCGCGTTCATGAGCAGCCTCGCATGGCCGATGCAAGAGGAGTCAGCTTCCGTCATCGGGCGTGGAGGCACCGAGGAGGGCACCGCGTGCGGTCCACGAGGTGACACCGCGGCACGAGCTACTCCGGCCGCCGCGACCGACGTTGAGACTCAGCGCCATACCGCCGATAGAAGGGCATGACGACCACGTCCGGCGGGGAGGCCGTCGCCCCGGCCAAGGTGATGCGCCTGCGCCACGCGGGCACCTGCGCACAGTGCGGCGCAGAACTCGAGTCCGGGACCCTCGCGGCGTACTACAAGGGCACGAAGACCGTCCGCTGTCTCGCGTGCATGGAGCCGGGCGGGCCAGCGCCCTCGGTGGCGCCGGAAACTGCGCCAACTCTGGACTCGATGGCCGCGCCCACCCTGGATGCCATCGAGACGGGGGCAGCGGGCTCCTCCGCCCGGCGCGAGTACGAACGTCGATCCGCCAAGCGCGAGGCTCGGATCCGCGAAGCGCACCCTCGGCTTGGTGGCCTCATCCTCGCGCTTGCCGACGAGCCTCAGAGCACGACCGCCTGGGCCAGCGGCGCACGTGGAGAGGAGCTGTTGGGCGCGCGGCTGGCCAATCTCACGCAGAAGGGTGTCCGCCTCCTGCACGACCGCCGCATCCCCGGGACAAGGGCGAACATCGACCACATCGCCGTCGGGCCCACGGGGGTTCACGTCATTGACGCCAAGCGCTACAAGGGCCGGCCATCCCTTCGCGTCGAGGGCGGGCTGCTGCGACCGCGCGTGGAGAAGCTCCTCGTCGGCTCGCGCGACTGCACCCGCCTGGTCGAGGGTGTCCACAAGCAGGTGGGTCTCGTCCGGTCCGCACTAGATGCCGCGACACTGACGGACGTGCCCGTGCACGGCACCCTGTGCTTCATCGAGGCCGACTGGCCGCTCATCGGCGGATCGTTCGTCATCGCCGACGTCGCCGTCGTATGGCCCAAGAAGCTCGCCGAGGGACTCACTGCGCCGGGCGCGATGAGCGAGGCGGAAGTCGAGACAACCCACCGCACTCTGGCAAGGGCATTCCCGGCCGCGTGAGCCCGAAGCGGGGCTCCGTGGGACGCAGCCGGTAGCGGGCGCCCTGCTCCCGTCCGTAGGTGGCACGGGCGCTTCGGACTCAAGCTATGGGGACCTCCACCCTCGCGCACTGCAGGTCGTCAAGGCAGCTTGAGGTCGGCCGCTCGGAGCCAATCCCTCCACGTTCGGCGAGCTTTCAGTGCTCTCACGTCGCCAACGCGGAGAGCGCGGATAGTCTCGTTGAGCAGCTCCGCGGCGGCAGGGTCCTTCGCTTCCAGCGCCCAGGCCCGTAGTCGCTTGAGTTGACGGGTTCGGGCGAGATCTTCCGCGCTAAGCGCGTCCCAGCCGATGGCCGCTACGGCCGCGCGAAGGCGACCTCCTGCGAGCCACGGCGCGCTGTCGACGCGAGCCACCCGGCAGCCAACAACCGTCTGCCACAGGAACCCTTCGATCTCCGCGTCGGCATGGTCCTGGACTCCCTGGCGGTCCACCTCCAGGTGGCGAGCATCGGTCCCCCACCGGTGTGCAACGGAGACAACATCGACATGGGCGGGGGCGAGCGCAAGGGACGCAGCGGCGATCGCGAAGGTGGGAGGCCCTCCCCCGAGGACTTCAAGTTCCATCCGGTGGCCCTGGAGACGCAGGCTCTTTAGGGACATGCCATGAGCCTCCAGACCGAAGCGGACAAGAGTCTCGATCGAGGGCTGGTAGAGACCGAGGTCCGTCGGGCGGTGATCGGTGTAGCCGCTGAGCAGGAGCGCGTTATCGAGCGCGAGGTGGATGCCCGCGACCATCTCGGTGAGGGCCAGGACATCATCGAAGAGCTCCTCCCAGTGCACGCTCTTGTTGAAGGACCTCAGAGAGAACTCGACGTAGTTGCCGCTCAGGCGATACGCGTGCCCGCCGTGGCTCGCCGCGTGCCGGTAGCCCTTCTCGACACGGCGGAAGACGCCGGCGAGCTCTGGCGCCTCATGAGCGAGGCGCGCGACTTCCGTCGCGTCCAACCGCATCAGGCGGGCGTACTCCCGGGTGCTCGGACCCGTGCCGACAAGCATCAACGAGCCAAACGGCGCGACGAGATCTTCAATCAGAGTGCCGTAGAGCTTCACGAGCTGGCGTACGAGGCCCTCTGAGGTTGTCCCGACCCTGGTCAGAAGCGTGGCCTGCGCGTACGCCTCCATCCAAAGCGACGAGGCGCGCTGGAAGTCGTCGCGGACGCGTGCATCTGCGAAGGCCGCCGCGAACCCCTCCCGGTTCGTGGCGATCGCTCGCGCGGCGGCTGCCAAGGTGGTGGCCCAGGTCGCACTGTCCAGGTAGACGGACGCGGAGAGCTCTTGCGCCAAGAATGTGACCCCTGCGGTAGCCGCCGCCGCGCCGCCGGTGACCTCAGCCAGCCGGCGGCGGCCAGCCTCGTCGAGCTCTGGGACCGACGTTCCGGGATGCTGAGCAAGCAGGACGGAGATCAGACGCTCGAGGGCGCCAGCGAGCTCCCCATCCCCCTCGAGGGCACGCCCGGCCTCTTGCAGGGCCTCGTACCTGCCGATGGATTCGACCGCTCGGTCGATCTCCCGCTGCGCCTGGTCAGCCGCATTCTGTGCGACAAGCGGGGTATCGGCGGTGAGCGCCTCCAGGTACTCCGCAGCGATCGCGGCCAGCGCAGCGCTCCGTTCCCGTAGCGACGCCAGGCGGGAGACGAGTGGGCGCCGCGCCGGGAACCGCTCGAGCAGGCCGCGCGTCTCGGCGATGTCCGCGAGCGCCAGTCCCAGTTCCTCGGCGGCGCCTCCCCGAGCGGCGGCGACGGCGGCAATCGCCTTCATCAGGGCGTCGAGTTCTTCGCCTTGGCGCGCCCATATCACCGGGGCCGCCAGAGCGAGCGGCGGCATGTCGACGGTCCCTTCGTGCGCGTCGGCGGTCTCGCGCGTGGCGGTCGCAACAGCTCGCCGACGCTGTTGGACCTGCACGTTCACCTCTGACGCTCCGGCCTTCGCGCCGCATGACGCACAAGAAACTCCGAGAATCCGTTCAGGATCTCCGCAGCGTCGACAGACGACGCGGTCGAAGCCGAGCGTGAACTCCATTGCTGACCCCGGAGCCTCTCTGGAACCGCCTGGGCCGAACCTAGCGTCCTGCCAGCGAGGCTGCTGTCTCCCACGCGGATCGGTCACGTGCCAGGAAAGGACATAGGACCGGAGGTCCAGGTTGGTCGGTCCGCTGGCACACCTCTTTCTGAACGCCGTCGCGGCGGCAGGTGCGCATCTTCTCCCCCGGTGCCGCACACCTGCAGGTAGCGACGGCGTCGCGAGGGGAGGTGGAGCCGGTGATGTCGATGCACAAGCTGACGGCGGGGGACGGGTACGCCTACCTGACCCGGCACGTCGCTGCGGGCGACGCCGGCCTCGACGCTGGGGCGTCGCTGACCGCCTACTACGAGCAGACCGGGAACCCGGCGGGCCGCTGGTACGGCGAAGGCCTCTCCGGCCTCGGCGACGGCAGGCGCCGCCTCCGCCCTGGCGCCGTCGTCACCGAGGCGGCGATGACGGCCGTGTTCCGCGACGGCGTCGACCCCCTGACCGATGACGCGCTCGGCCGGCCCTACAGCCAGTTCGATGACCGGAAGCGGCACGCGGTGGTCGGGTTCGACCTCACCTTTACTGCACCCAAGTCGGTGTCGGTGCTGTGGGCGCTGGCCGATGACGCGACCCGCGTCATCGTCTATGACGCGCACCGGGCGGCGTTGGCGTCATCGCTGGAGTTCGTCGAGCAGCGCGTCATCCGCACGCGCATCGGCGACGCCGGCCGTCATCAGGTCCGCACCCGCGGCATGGTCGCCGCGGCGTTCGACCACTGGGACACCCGGGCCGGTGACCCGAACCTGCACACCCACGTCGTCATCGCGAACAAGGTCCAGGGGCCCGACGGCGCCTGGCGCAGCCTGGACGGGCGCACCGTGCACGCCGCCGTCGTCACCGTGTCCGAGCTGTATGACGCACTGCTGGCGGACGAACTGGCGCGGCGGCTGCCGGTGGAGTGGTCGATGCGCGACCGCGGCCCGCGCCGGAACCCGGCGTTCGAGGTCGACGGGATCGGCGAGGGCCTCCTCGCGCACTTCTCGACTCGGGCCGAGGCGATCCACTGCGCCGAGCAGGCGTGGCTCGCCCAGTTCGAGTCGACCCACGGCCGAGCGCCGACGCGGGTGGAGACGACGCGGGCCCGGCAGCACCTGACCCGCGCGACGCGGCCACCGAAGACCGTCCGGCCGCTGGCGGATCTGCTGGCGGACTGGGCGAACCGCGCCCGCGCGCTCACCGGGCTCGAGCCGCGCGACCTCGCGGCACGGGCGCTGGCCGGCGCCTACGGTCGGGCGCTGCATGCGCACGACGTCGGCCCCGAGGTCCGGGCGGCGATGGTCGCCCAGGTTCTCGACGACGTCTCGACCAGGCGCTCGGTGAGGACGACGTGGAACCTCGGCGCCGCCGCTGTCCGCACCTCGAAGCTGCTGCGGATGGCGTCGCGGGCCGAGGGGCGGGCTCTGCTCAACGTGATCACGACCGACGCGGCGGCGGCGTGCGTGCACCTCGACGACAACCGCGACCCG
>JAEZBT010000413.1 GCA_023426865.1 Actinomycetes bacterium | reverse complement strand
GCCTACGACCGGCTCGAGACGCTGCCGTCCGTCCCACCGCTCCAGCGGGTGCACGGCGACTACCACCTGGGCCAGGTGCTCCGCTCCGCCGACGAGCACTGGTACGTCCTGGACTTCGAGGGCGAGCCGCAGGCCTCGGCCGACGAGAAGACGCGGCCCGACCTCGCCCTTCGCGACCTCGCCGGGATGCTGCGCTCGCTGGACTACGCGGCGGCGGTCGGGCAGGCGGCGGACCCCGGCCCGTGGCTCGCCGACGCGCGGGCCCGCCTCATCGCCGGGTACGAGCAGGAGACCGGCGGCGCCGCGGTCGGGCTCGGCGTCCTGCTGCACGCCCTGGAGCTCGACAAGGCCATCTACGAGGTCGTCTACGAGTCCGGCAACCGTCCGGACTGGCTGCCCATCCCGCTCGGCGGGGTCGACCGTCTGCTGGCCCGGACGGCGTGACGCGACGTCCCGTGCGGCGGCCCGTGCGGGCCACGGTGCCCCGTGGCAGGGTGGCACCATGACCACCTCGGAGCCGTCCGCCCGCCCGATGCCGCGCCCCGTGGCCACCGCCGAGCTCGACGCCTTGGCGAAGGGGCTCCACCAGGACCCGCACCGCGTCCTCGGGCCGCACCCGGACGCCGGCGTGATCTCGATCCGCCTGCTGCGCCCGCTCGCCGACGAGGTCGTCGTGGTCACGCCCGACAGCGAGGTCGCCGCGGTGCACGAGCACGGCGGCATCTGGGTCGCCACCCTCCCGGGCGAGCAGGTGCCCGACTACCGCGTCCGCGTGCGGTACGGCGACCACACCGACGTGCAGGACGACCCGTACCGCTTCCTGCCGACGCTCGGCGAGATCGACCTGCACCTCATCAGCGAGGGCCGCCACGAGGAGCTCTGGACGGTGCTCGGCGCGAACGTGCGCACATACCCGAGCGTGCTGGGCGAGGTCGTGGGCACCTCGTTCGCGGTCTGGGCCCCCAACGCGGCGGCGGTGCGCGTGGTCGGCGACTTCAACCACTGGCAGGGCACCCCGCACACGATGCGCAACCTCGGCTCGAGCGGAGTCTGGGAGCTGTTCGTGCCCGGCGTCCGCGGCGGCCGGCGCTACAAGTTCGAGATCCTCGCCCACGACGGCTCCTGGCGGCAGAAGGCGGACCCCCTGGCCAAGGGCACGGAGCACCCGCCGGCGACCGCCTCGGTCGTCATCGAGTCGGGCTACGCGTGGGACGACGAGGCGTGGCTCGAGCGCCGGCGGTCGGGCAACCCGCACCACGGCCCGATGAGCGTCTACGAGGTCCACCTCGGCTCGTGGCGGCCCGGCCTGGGCTACCGGGAGCTCGCCGACCAGCTCACCGAGTACACGTCGGCGCTCGGGTTCACGCACGTCGAGCTCCTCCCGGTGGCCGAGCACCCGTTCGGTGGGTCGTGGGGCTATCAGGTGAGCTCGTACTTCGCGCCGACGTCGCGGTTCGGCCACCCCGACGACTTCCGGCACCTCGTCGACCGCCTGCACCAGGCCGGCATCGGCGTCATCCTCGACTGGGTGCCCGCGCACTTCCCCAAGGACGAGTGGGCGCTCGGCCGCTTCGACGGCACGCCGCTGTACGAGCACCCCGACCCCCTGCTCGGCGAGCAGCCGGACTGGGGCACGTTCGTGTTCAACTTCGGCCGCAACGAGGTGCGCAACTTCCTCGTCGCCAACGCCACGTACTGGCTCGAGGAGTTCCACGTCGACGGCCTGCGCGTGGACGCCGTCGCCTCGATGCTCTACCTGGACTACTCCCGCACGCCGGGCCAGTGGCGCCCCAACGTGCACGGCGGCCGGGAGAACCTCGAGGCCATCCGGTTCATCCAGGAGGCGAACGCGACCGCCTACCGGCGCACGCCCGGCATCCTCATGATCGCCGAGGAGTCGACCGCGTGGCCCGGCGTGACCGCGCCCACCGACGCGGGCGGTCTCGGCTTCGGCCTGAAGTGGAACATGGGCTGGATGAACGACACCCTCCGCTACCTCGCGGAGGAGCCGATCAACCGGCGCTACCACCACCACGAGGCGACGTTCTCGCTGGTCTACGCGTTCTCCGAGCACTTCGTCCTGCCGCTCAGCCACGACGAGGTGGTGCACGGCAAGGGCTCGCTGGTCTACAAGATGCCCGGCGACGACTGGCAGCGGTTCGCGGGTCTGCGCGCACTCCTCGCCTACCAGTGGTCGCACCCCGGCAAGCAGCTGCTCTTCATGGGCGGGGAGTTCGGGCAGACGGCCGAGTGGTCCGAGGGCCGCGCGCTCGACTGGCACCTCCTCGACTACGCCCCGCACCAGGGCGTGCAGCGCCTCGTCACCGATCTCAACCGCCTCTACCGCGCCGAGCCCGCGCTGTGGGACCTCGACGACGAGCCCGCCGGCTTCGAGTGGATCGACTCGCAGGACGCCGGGCACAACGTGCTGTCCTACGTCCGGCGGGACCGCTCGGGCCGCATGGTCGCCGTCGTCGTGAACTTCGCCGGCACGTCCCACGAGGGGTACCTGCTCGGCCTGCCCACGGCGGGCGGCTGGCGCGAGGCGCTGAACACCGACGCCGAGATCTACGGCGGGTCCGGCGTCGGCAACCTCGGCCGGGTCCAGGCCGAGCCCGTGCCGCACCACGCGCAGGCGGCGTCGGCCCGGCTCCGGGTGCCGCCGCTCGGCGCGCTGTTCCTCGTCCCCGAGGACCAGCCGGAGCTCTGACCGACCCGCTTCCGGGCGGTCCCGCGGGCGGTCAGTAGAGGGCGCTCGCGAGCGCCC
>JAEZBT010000386.1 GCA_023426865.1 Actinomycetes bacterium | reverse complement strand
GAGCAGGGCTGCGAGCCGGGCCAGCGCGGCGTCGCGGTTGCGCAGCTGCGACCGGTGCTCGGACGCGACCACGGTGAGGACGCCGTCGGTGAGCCGGCGGGCCAGGCGCTCGACCGCGCGGTCGCGCAGCTCGGGGGGCAGTGCCGTCGTCCGGGCGAGGTCGAACGAGAGCTCGACCCGCGAGTCGGTCGTGTTCACCCCCTGGCCACCGGGCCCGCTCGCCCGCGAGAAGCGCCAGCGCAGCTCGGCCGCATCGATCGCGTGGCCGGAGCGCAGGAGCAGGGGGTCGGGCACGCCCCAAGCCTCCCACCCCGTCGTGCGTGGGCCGCCGGGGATGGTGCAAGGTGGGGACGTGGTGACGCTGCGCGGCTACCGGCCCGACCGCCCCCAGGACCGCGACGACGTCTACGACGTCTGCGTGCGGACCGCCGAGTCCGGCGAGGACGCCCGCGGCGTGCTCTCCCAGGACGACCTGTGGGGCGACATCTTCGCCGGCCCGTACCTCGAGCTCGAGCCGGAGCTGGCGTTCGTGCTCGACGACGGCGCCCGCGTGGTCGGTTACGTGCTCGGCACAGCGGACACCGCCCGCTGGGCCGCCCAGCACCGGGCCCGCTGGCTGCCGCGCGTCGCCGACCGGTACCCGCTGCCCGCCGCACCGGCGACGCGCGAGGAGCACCTCGTCGACCTGCTGCACCACCCCGAGCGCAACGTCCACCCCGGGCTGGCCGACCACCCCGCGCACCTGCACGTCGACGTGCTCCCGGAGCACCAGGGCGGCGGCCACGGCCGCGCGCTCATCGAGGCGTTCGTCGGCGCGCTCGCGGACCGCGGCGTTCCCGGCGTCCACCTGGGCGTCCTCGCGGCGAACACACGCGCCCGCGGCTTCTACGCGCACCTCGGCTTCCACGAGCTCCCCGTCACCGTGCCCGACGTCGTCTACCTGGGCCGCCGGACGGGCGCCCGGGCGTGACCGGCGGCGCCGCGTGACGGGCGCCCGGGCGTGACGGGCGGGAGCACGGCGCGCGGCAGGGCAGGATGGTGACCATGGAGAAGGTGCGAGCAGCCCTGCGGCGCTACCGCGTCATGGCCTGGGTCACCGGCGTGATGCTGCTGATCCTGACCGTCGAGATGCTGCTCAAGTACGTGCTGCAGGTCGACGACGCGGTGCTCCGCTGGATCGAGTGGGTGCCGTTCGCGCACGGCTGGATCTACGTCGTCTACCTGGTCACGGTCATCGACGTGTGGAGCAAGCTCCGCTGGGGCTGGGGCCGGCTCGTCACGATGGTGCTGGCCGGCGTCGTCCCGGTGATGTCGTTCGTCATGGAGGTGCGCGTGCACCGTGACGCGCTCGAGGCGGCCGGGCTCGCCCCGACGTCGGGCCCGGGCGCGGCCGTGGACGCCGACCGCTAGGCCCACCGGCACCCTCACTAGACTCCGAGGGTGACCCAGCCTCCCGGGGGAGCCCCGAGCGCCGAGACCACCACTCCTGCAGCGCAGACGGCAGCGCAGACCGCCGCCGAGCGTCCCGTGCTCGTCGTCGACTACGGCGCCCAGTACGCCCAGCTCATCGCGCGGCGCGTGCGCGAGGCGCACGTGTACTCCGAGATCGTGCCGCACACGTGGTCGGTCGAGCGGATGCTCGAGCGCAACCCCGCGGCCGTGATCCTCTCCGGCGGCCCCGCGAGCGTCTTCGAGCCCGGCGCGCCCGGCGTCGACCCCGCGCTGTTCGACGCCGGCGTCCCGGTGCTCGGCATCTGCTACGGCTTCCAGGCGATGGCGCACGCGCTCGGCGGCGTGGTCGACGCGGCCGCCACGGGCGAGTACGGTGCCGCGACGGTCGCCGTCGACGAGCCCGGCGTACTCCTGACCGGGTCGCCGGGCGAGCAGGCGGTCTGGATGAGCCACGGCGTCGCCGTGACGGGCGCGCCCGAGGGCTTCGAGGTCCTGGCCCGATCGGCCGGTGCGCCGGTGGCGGCGTTCGAGGACCGCGAGCGCCGGCTCTTCGGGCTCCAGTGGCACCCGGAGGTCAAGCACTCGCCGCTCGGCCAGAAGGCGCTCGAGAACTTCCTCTACCGCGGCGCCGGCCTGCGGCCCGACTGGACGGCGGGCAGCGTCGTCGCCGAGCAGGTCGCCGCGATCCGCGCGCAGGTGGGCGACGCGCGCGTCATCTGCGGGCTCTCGGGCGGTGTGGACTCCGCCGTGGCCGCCGCGCTCGTGCAGCGCGCCGTCGGCGACCAGCTGACCTGCGTGTTCGTCGACCACGGCCTGCTGCGCCGCGGTGAGGCCGAGCAGGTCGAGAAGGACTTCGTCGCGGTGACGGGCGTGCGGCTCGTCGTCGTGGACGCGCGCGAGCAGTTCCTGGGCGCGCTCGCGGGGGTGACGGAGCCGGAGACCAAGCGCAAGATCATCGGCCGCGAGTTCATCCGGTCCTTCGAGGCCGCGGCGCGCGACCTCGTCGCCGAGAGCGGTGCGCACGGCGAGCAGGTGCGCTTCCTCGTCCAGGGCACGCTCTACCCCGACGTCGTGGAGTCCGGCGGCGGCGAGGGCGCGGCCAACATCAAGTCCCACCACAACGTGGGCGGCCTGCCCGACGACCTGCAGTTCGAGCTCGTCGAGCCGCTGCGGACGCTGTTCAAGGACGAGGTGCGGGCGGTGGGCCTCGAGCTGGGCCTGCCCGAGGGCATCGTCTGGCGGCAGCCGTTCCCCGGGCCGGGGCTGGGCATCCGGATCATCGGCGAGGTGACGGCCGAGCGTCTCGAGGTGCTGCGCGCCGCCGACGCCATCGCGCGTCAGGAGCTCACGCTCGCCGGCCTCGACCGGACCATCTGGCAGTGCCCCGTGGTGCTGCTCGCCGACGTGCGGTCGGTCGGCGTCCAGGGCGACGGGCGCACCTACGGCCACCCGGTGGTGCTGCGCCCGGTGAGCTCGGAGGACGCGATGACCGCCGACTGGACGCGCGTCCCGTACGACGTGCTCGCCCGGATCTCCAGCCGCATCACGAACGAGGTGCGCGAGGTCAACCGCGTGGTGCTCGACGTCACGAGCAAGCCGCCGGGGACCATCGAGTGGGAGTGACGGCGACCGGTCCCGGGCGACGCTAGCCGCGAGCGCTCGCGGCGGGCCTGCCCTTGCGGCGGTACATCGCGGCGTCGGCGCGGGAGAGCAGCTCGTCGACCGTGACGACGTCGCCCCGCCGGGCCGCGGCGACCCCTACGCTCGCGCGGCAGGCGAGGACCCTGCCGGCGACCTCGAAGGGTTCGGCGAGCGCGCCCTCGACGACGTCGAGCAGGCGCTGCTCCACCCGTGCCGGGTCCCCTTCGCACACGATGAGGAACTCGTCGCCGCCGAAGGGCGCCACCGTGTCGTCGGAGCGGACACCGGCCGAGAGTCGTCGGCCGATCTGGGCGAGGAGGCTGTCGCCGGCCGGGTGGCCCAGGCCGTCGTTGACCGACTTGAAGTCGTCGAGGTCCGCGAAGGCGACGACGGCGCCGGGTGACGTCCCGTCGGCCACCCTCTCCAGAACTGCCCGCAGCCGCTCCTCGCCCGCCCTCCGGTTCGCCAACCCGGTGAGCTCGTCGTGCTGGGCGAGGTGGCGCAGTCGATCCTCGGCCTGGACGTGCAGGCGCGCCAGCAGGTGAACCCGGAACAGGGCGAGCGGCACGACGAGCACCATGCTCACCGCGAGCAGCATGCCGTCGACGGGCTGCCGCGTCATGTCCTGGACGACCACGATGCCGGGGGCGATCAGGATGGCGGCGCCGAGCGCCACGATCCGGGCCGGCGTGAGGCGGTCGTCCACCACCGGTGCAGTGATGGTGTCTGCTGAGGGGTGGATGGCGGCGGCCGCAATGGCGGCGTACGCCACCGCCCAGAACAGCGCGATCCACCAGACGCTCCTCCAGGGTGCGGCGAGGGTGAAGATGTTCCCGACCATGCCACCCAGGGCCGCGACGATGCACAGCAGCAGGTAGCCGAGCGCGCCGTGCCGGCGTCCGGTCACCCAGCTGCGGAGAACGACGCCGATCATCGCCCCAGCGCGAGGACGATGAGGACGCTGGCCACCGTGCGGGCGATGGTCGCCTCGGCGCGGACCAGCTGGGGTTGGAGCGCCACGCTCCACAGCACGACGGTGCACGCGATGCCGGTGAGGGTCGCGTCGAGGACTGCCCCGAGGTTGCGGCGGCGGCGTGGGGAGACGAGGAGCAGCCCACCGGCGAGGAGTACCGCGAAGGCGAGGGGGACGACGACGCCGGCGACCGGCCCGGACGGCTCGTCCGCGCCGCCGACCACCGTCTGCGCGACCGTCGTCGCGGCGTCCACCGTGAAGAGCGCCATGCCGGCGAGGATCGCCCGCCACGCGAGCTCGTGCACCCGACGGGTCAGGACCTGGTGACCCACGATCGCGGTGGCGCTGCTCGTGGCGACCAGGCTGGCGATCTCGCGGCCGGCGAGTGCGGCGGTCACCGCGACGGCCGCCGCCACCAGGGCGAAGAGCAGGTGCGCGGCGCGACCGGAGCGGGGGGCCATGACCCTCTGGTTCGGCCGGAAGGCCGTGTCGAGTACGAGTTCCGTCGGCGGGCACCCGCTTTTCACCCGCGCGCGTAGCGGGCCTTGTGGCGGTACATCTGCGTGTCGGCGGCCGAGAGCACCTCGTCCACGGTTGTCGCGTCGCCCGGGCGCACCACCGAGGTCCCCACGCTCGCCCGGCAGGTCAGCTGCTGGGAGCCGACGTCGATGGGGTCGGCCAGCGCCGCGGCCAGCACGTCGCGCACCCGCGCCTCGGCGCTGTCGGGGTCTCCCTCGCAGACGATCACGAACTCGTCGCCCCCGAACCGGGCCACGGCGTCCGAGGCACGCAGCCGCTCGGTCAGCCGCGTCGCGAGCTCGGCGAGCACCCGGTCGCCCGCCGGATGCCCGAGGTCGTCGTTGATCGACTTGAAGCCGTCGATGTCGGCGAAGGCGACGGCCACGCCGGGGGAGCGCCCCCCGGTGACCCTCGTCAGGGCCTCCTGCAGGCGCGCGGTCCCGGCCCGCCGGTTCGCGACACCCGTGAGCTCGTCGTACTGGGCGAGGTGACGCAGGCGCTCCTCCGCGCAGGCGTGCAGCCGGGCGAGCAACGCCACCCGGGCCAGCACGAGCGGGACGACGACGATGGTCGTCGCGACCAGGTGGGTGCCGTCGATCGGCTCGCCGCCGAGGTCCTGCAGGGCAGCGGTCGTCGGCGCGACGAGGAGGGCGACGCCCAGCCACACGATCCGGCTCGAGGTCAGCCGGTCGTCCACCGGGGGCGCGGCGATGATCTCGGCGGACGGGTGCAGCGATCCGGTCGCCACGGCGGCGTAGCCGACGACCCAGAAGAACACGATCCACCAGGACGAGCGCATGTCGGTCGGCGTCCAGGTGAGCACCTTGACGACGTTGCCGAGGTACGCGGCGAGCACGCCGAGGAGGACGTACCCCAGCGCACCGGGGCGGTGGCCGACCAACCAGGTGCGCAGGAGCGCGCCGCTGATCGCACCCAGCAGGACCACGATCACCAGCGGCTGAAGGCTCTGGCCCGGCGTCGCGCCGATGTCTGCCAGGTGCGGTCCGAGCAGGACGCTCCACAGGAGGATGGTGCCGGTGACCGTCACCAGGGTCGCGTCCAGGACGGCACCCAGGTCCCGCCGTCCGGGCGGCGAGACGAGCATGATCGCGCCCACCAGGAGGGCCAGGTAGCCCAGCGGCATCGCCGAGGAGGCGATCAGCCCCGTCGCCTCCGGCCGCCCCTGCACCACCACCGCGACGACAGAGTTCGCGGCGTCGATGGTCAGGACCGCCATGCCGACGAGCACCGCCGCCCATGCGCGTTCGTGCACGCGGCGGCCCAGGACCTGGTGTGCGAGCACGAGCGAGGCGCACGAGGTGGACAGGAGCGTGGCCACCTCACGCCCGGCGAGGAGCGCCACGGCGAACAGCGCCAGCACGAGGACGACGAAGGACGCGTGCACCCTCGGGCACGGTCGCATCGTCCCGCTGGGGGGCTCGGCGGTCACACCTCCTTGATCGGCCGTCAGGCCTCGGCTCGAAGGCTCAGTTCCGCCGGGCCGGCGTTTCACCCGTCGGGTGAGGGGCCGGGTCCGCTCCACTCGGCGGGGACTGCGACTCACCCGTCCTGGGGGCCGTGGCGTCGCGGGCCGGCTAGGTGTGATGTCCAGGGAGGTTGTCCCGCCTGGCGGCGGTGAGTCGGCCTGACAGTGAAGGCCCCCGGTTGTGAAGTGGAGCTGTCTAGTTCACCGCTTCACTGACCGGAGGCCTTCGTGTCCCACGCTA
>JAEZBT010000383.1 GCA_023426865.1 Actinomycetes bacterium | reverse complement strand
TCGTAGATCTCGCCGAGCCCGATGGGGCGCAGCGGGATGATGCCGCGCTGCACGGGGACGGGTCCGAGACCTGCCTGCCCGTACTGGGGTTGGCCGTACTGGGGTTGGCCGTACTGCGGTTGGCCGTACTGGGGTTGGCCGTACCCGGGCGTCGGGGGAGCGGCGGGCGGGGGCACCGGCGGGCCGTAGCCGGGCGGCACGTTCTGCTGCTCGCCCCAGGTCCATCCCGTGGCGTTGCGGTCGGCGTCGCCCGGGACGGGTGGCTGCTGCGGGTCGCTCACGCCCTCACTCCTCGCATGCGCTCGTCGCGGCGGCAGGTGCCCCGCGGACCGCGCCCATCGTGCCACGCCACGGCCGCCCGGGGCGGGCATGCGGCGCGGTGGAACGGACGTCGGACCGGCTCGCGCCGACCGCGGTCGCGGCCACCCGGCGCGGACCTCACCCGCGGGGCGTTCGCCCGTCCCGGCCGCCCGGTGACACCATGTGCGCATGAAGGGTCGTGTCCTGGTGGTCGACGACGACGTCGCCCTCGCCGAGATGATCGGCATCGTCCTGAAGTCCGAGGGTTTCGAGCCGCTGTTCTGCGCGCACGGCGACGAGGCGCTCGAGGCGTTCCGCACGGGTCAGCCGGACCTCGTCCTGCTGGACCTCATGCTCCCCGGGAAGGACGGCAACGAGATCTGCCGGCTCATCCGGGCGGAGTCGGGCGTGCCGAGCGTCATGCTCACGGCCAAGAGCGACACCGTCGACGTCGTCCTCGGCCTGGAGTCCGGGGCGGACGACTACATCTCCAAGCCGTTCAAGCCGAAGGAGCTCATCGCGCGCGTCCGCGCCCGGCTGCGCCGGACCGACGAGCCGAGCCCCGAGCACCTGACCATCGGGGACCTGGAGATCGACGTCACCGGTCACCGCGTCTCGCGTGACGGTGCCACGATCCCGCTCACCCCGCTGGAGTTCGACCTGCTCGTTGCGCTCGCGCGCAAGCCGTGGCAGGTGTTCACTCGCGAGGTCCTCCTCGAGCGGGTGTGGGGCTACCGGCACGCCGCCGACACGCGGCTGGTCAACGTCCACGTGCAGCGGCTGCGCTCCAAGGTGGAGCACGACCCCGAGGACCCGAGGATCGTCGTCACGGTGCGCGGCGTCGGATACAAGGCGGGCACCGGGGCGTCGTGAGCGCACGGGTGCCGTCCTGGCCCGCACGCGCCGCACGCGCCGTCCGGCGTGGCGGGGCCTGGGTCGACCTGGTCGTGCGGGGCGTCGTCAGCCGATGGCGGGGCTCGCTCCAGCTCCGGGTCATCAGCACGGTGCTCGTGCTCGGGATCATGGCGCTCGGTGCGCTCGGCTGGTTCCTGTCGGAGCGCGTCGCCACCGGCCTCTACGACGACCGGCGTGAGCAGCTCCTGACCGACTCCGCGGCGTCGACCCAGCAGGCACAGGGGCGGTTCGAGAGATCCGCCGCCGACCGCTCGACCAGCCAGGACCTCGAGTCCCTGTTCCGGGAGGTGCTCGGGCAGCTGTCGGTCGGCGGGACGGGCGAGCGGCGCGAGGTCTTCCTCCTCCGGTCGCCCGGCCAGAACACGCGTCTCTTCGCGAACGACCAGGTGACCGACCGGCGGGGGCTGGTACGGCTCATCCCGGGCGAGCTGCGCGCGCAGGTCCGCGACGCCGACGTGCAGCTCTGGATGCCCGTCGGCATCCCGGCCGAGGACGCGCCGTCAGCGATCCTCGGGCGCGACGGGACCGGGGTCGAGGGCCCGGTGGTGCCCGGAATCCTCGTCGGGTCGAGCGTCACGGTGCCCACGGCGGGCGACTACGAGCTGTACTACCTGTACGACCTGTCCGCGGAGCAGCAGACCCTGGAGTTCCTCCAACGCGTGCTCCTGCTCGGCGGCGCCGCGCTCGTCGTGCTGCTCGTCGGGCTGACCTGGCTCGTGACCAGGCAGGCCGTGCTCCCGGTCCGGGCCGCCGCCCGCGTCGCGGAGCGGCTGGCCGACGGCCTCCTGGCCGAGCGGATGACCGTGCGCGGCGTGGACGAGATGGCGACGCTGGCCCGCTCGTTCAACGAGATGGCGGAGAGCCTGCAGACGCAGATCCACCGGATGGAGGACCTGTCCCGCCTTCAGCGCCGCTTCGTCTCCGACGTGTCGCACGAGCTGCGCACCCCGCTGACCACGATCCGCATCGCGGCCGAGGTGCTGCACGCCGCACGCGAGGACATGGACCCGGCCGCGGCGCGGTCCGCGGAGCTGCTGCGCACCCAGCTCGACCGCTTCGAGGCCCTGCTGGCCGACCTGCTCGAGATGAGCCGGTTCGACGCCGGTGCCGCCATGCTCGACGCCGAGCGCCGCGACGTGCGCGACGTCGTCGTCGCGGCCGTCGACCAGGCGACGGCGCTCGCCTCGCGCCGCGGCGTCTGGCTCGAGGCGGACCTGCCCGACGAGCCGGTGATCGCCGACGTCGACCCCCGCCGCGTCGAGCGCATCCTGCGCAACCTGCTGGTCAACGCGATCGAGCACGCCGAGGGCAACCCGGTCGTCGTGCGGCTCGCGGCCGACGCGCGGGTGCTCGCCGTCCGCGTCCGCGACCACGGCATCGGCATGACCCCCGAGGAGGCGGAGCACGTCTTCGACCGGTTCTGGCGCGCCGACCCGGCGCGGGCCCGGACCACCGGGGGCACGGGCCTCGGGCTCGCGATCTCCCAGGAGGACGCCCACCTGCACGGGGGCCGGCTCGAGGTCTGGGCGCGGCCCGGCAACGGCGCGTCGTTCCGGCTCACGCTGCCCCGGCGCGCGGGCATCGTCCCCGAGGGCTCCCCGCTCCCGCTCGAGCCCGAGGAGACCGCCCAGGAGCCGTCCACGGTGGAGCTC
>JAEZBT010000080.1 GCA_023426865.1 Actinomycetes bacterium | reverse complement strand
GGCGCGCGTTGGTCGCGCGGCCGTCCTGGGGGCACGCCGAGCGCTCGACCAGGCCGCGCGCCTCGAGCCGGCTCACGACGTGTGACAGCCGCGCGAGCGTCGCGTTCGTGCGGGCGGCGAGCGCCGTCATGCGCAGGGTGCGGTCGTCGGCCTCGGAGAGCATGGCCAGGACCAGGTACTCGAAGTGCGAGAGGTCGGAGTCGCGCCGCAGCTGCGTGTCGAGGGCCCCGGGCAGCAGCTCGACCACCGCGATGAAGCGGGTCCAGGCGTCGAGCTCCTCGTCGTCCAGCCAGCGCGTGTCCATGCCCACACCCTACCGGATTGGTTGACACGACAACTAACCATGCCTACGGTCTTAGTTGTCGCTTCAACTTACAACGGTCGGACAGCACCCCGGAGGCACGCATGAGCACCGTGAGCATCATCGGCAAGGGCGGCATGGGCACCGCCATCGCGAAGATCGTCACCGACGGCGGCAACACCGCCGAGCTGCTCGGACGCGAGGCCGCCGGCAAGCCCCTGGCCGGCGACGTCGTCGTGCTCGCCGTGCCCTACCCGGCCGTCGCCGACGTGCTCGACGCGCACCGCGAGCACCTCGTGGGCAAGGTCGTCGTCGACATCACCAACCCGCTGGACTTCGAGACGTTCGACTCCCTCACCGTGCCCGCCGACTCCTCCGCCGCCGCCGAGATCGCCGCGCAGCTCCCGGACGCACGCGTGGTCAAGGCGTTCAACACGACGTTCGCCGGGACCCTCGCGGCCGGCACGGTCGGCCCGCTCCCGACCACCGTCCTGGTCGCGGGCGACGACGACGGCGCCAAGGCCGCCGTGGCCGGCATCGTCGAGGCGGGCGGCCTGCGCGCCGTCGACGCCGGCTCACTGCGCCGGGCCCGCGAGCTGGAGGCCCTCGGGTTCCTGCAGATCACGCTCGCCGCGCGCGAGAAGGTCGCGTGGACGGGCGGCTTCGGGGTGGTCGCGTGACCGACCTGCGCACCGCGACGGCGGCCGGTCCCGCGGTGGGCACCCGCCGTGGGACCGACCTCCTGCCGGACGACACCCGCATGGACGCCGTCACCCTGCACGCGGGCGACCTGGCCGCGCTCTCCGCCTACTACCGGGACGCCGTCGGGCTGGTCACGCTCGCCGAGGGCGACGGGTTCGCGGTCCTGGGTCGCGGCCGCACGCCGGTCCTCGAACTCCGGCACACCCCCGGCCTGCCGACGCCGGCCCGCAACCAGGCCGGCCTGTTCCACACGGCGATCCTGTTCGAGGACGAGGCTTCCCTGGCGGCGGCCGTGCTCTCCACGGCGCGGCACCCGCTGTCGCGGTTCGTCGGGAGCGCGGACCACCTGGTCAGCGAGGCGTTCTACTTCACCGACCCGGAGGGCAACGGCATCGAGCTGTACGTCGACCGGCCGCGCGAGCGGTGGCAGGTCGTCGACGGCCGGGTGCAGATGGACACGCTGGCCCTCGACCCGCAGCGCTACCTCGAGACGCACCTCACCGAGTCCGCGGCCGCGGGCCTGCGCGACGCCGGGGCCTCCGTCGGGCACGTCCACCTCCAGGTCGGCGACATCCCGATGGCGCGCGAGTTCTACTCGGACGCGCTCGGCTTCGCGGTGACGATGCAGGTGCCCGGCGCGCTGTTCGTCAGTGCCGGCGGCTACCACCACCACCTCGCGGTGAACGTGTGGAACAGCCGGGGCGCCGGTCCCCGCGCGTCGACCCTCGGCCTGGGCGCGGTGACGATCGCCGTGCCGACCCGCGACGAGCTCGACGCCGCAGCGGCGCGCCTGCGTGCGCGGGGCATCACCGTCGCCGACGACGGCCGCAGCCTGACCACCGACGACCCGTGGCGCAACCGCGTCACCCTCCAGGTCGCGGAGGCCTAGCGTGGACGCGTGGACGGCTGGCGGACGGCGCTGGGCGCCGACCCGGTCCCGTGGCTCCTCGAGGCCGACGACCCGGCGCTGCGCGCCGCGACGCTGAAGCATCTCCTCGACGCTCCCGATGACGACCCCGAGCTGACCGACGCCCGCGCCGCGATGGCGAGCGACGGCGTCGTCGGGCGGATCCTCGCGCAGCAGGGGCCGGACGGGCACTGGGGCGACCGCGACGCGTTCTACCGCGACAAGTACCGCGGGACCGTCTGGCAGCTGATCACCCTGGCGGCGCTCGGGGCGGACGGCGCCGACCCGCGCGTCCGCGCCGGCTGCGAGGCGATCCTGGAAGACGCCCAGGACCGCGAGTCGGGCGGCTTCGCCGTCGACCGGGCCCGCTCGACGGGCGGCGGGCGGCACACGGAGGTCATCCCGTGCCTCACGGGGAACCTCGTCCGGGCGCTGGTGACGTTCGGCTTGCTCGACGACCCGCGTGTGCAGCGGGGCATCGACTGGATCACCACCTACCAGCGCTTCGACACCGGCGACGGTCCGCGGCCGAGGGGCTGGCCGTACGACCGCTTCGAGTCGTGCTGGGGCCGGCACACCTGCCACATGGGCGCCGTCAAGGCGCTGAAGGGGCTCGCGGCGATCCCGCCCGGGCGGCGCACGGCCGACGTCGACCGCACGATCGCCGACGGCACCGAGTACGTGCTGCGGCACCACGTGCACAAGCGCTGCCACGACACGTCGCAGGTCGCCAAGCCCGGGTGGCTGCGGCTCGGCTTCCCGCTGATGTACCAGACCGACGTGCTCGAGGTGCTGCGCGTCCTCACCTCGCTCGGCGTGCGCGACGACCGGATGGCGGAGGCGATCGACCACGTCGTCGGCCGGGCGGACGCGGACGGCCGCCTCACGCTCGAGCAGACGTTCAACGACCGGTTCCGGGTGCGGGTGGAGGTCAAGGGGAGGCCGAGCCGCTGGCTGACGCTCGAGGCCCTGCGCATGCTCAAGGCGCCGTAGCGGGCGGCCGTCGCGTCGCCGTCGTGCCGCGGCGCGGCCTGGCACGATGGCAGCCGTGACGCTCTCCACCAGGGAACTGCGGGTCGAGGACGCGGGCGAGGTGCTCACGCTCCAGCGCGCCGCCTACGTCCCTGAGGCGCGCCGCTACCGCGACCCCGAGCTCCCCCCGCTCACGCAGACCCTCGACGAGCTGCGGGCCGAGCTCGCCCGGCCCGACGTCATCGGGCTGGGCGTGCGTGACGACGGTCGCCTGGTCGCGTCCGTGCGGCTACGGGTGGACGGGCCGGTCGCGCACCTGGGGCGGCTCGTGGTCGCACCGGACCGGCAGGGCCAGGGCCTCGGCACCGACCTCCTCGCCGCGTGCGAGCGCGTGCTGCCGCCCGAGGTCGGGGAGCTCCGGCTCTTCACGGGCAGCCGCAGCGAGGAGACGATCCGGCTGTACGAGCGCGTCGGCTACGTGCGCCAGTACGAGACGCCGGAGGGCACGCACGCGCTCGTGCACCTGACCAAGCGCTTCGGGGCGTAGTCAGGCGCGGTTGTCCGGCACGCTCTCCGGCAGGAGGTCGTCGCCGGGGAGCTCGTCGAGCACCAGCTCGACCTCCGGGTCGCCGGGGCCGTGGCCCTCGGGCATCCGGCCCGGCTCCCCGCGCACGGCGGCCCAGTGGTCCCACAGCTCGCCGTCGGAGCGCTGCGGCTGGCGCGCGGCCTCGCGCCGCTCCTCCTGCCGGATGAACCGGACCTGGATGGCAAGGCCGCCGAGGACGATCACCCCCATGAGGATGCCGACGGACGGGAGCGCGCCATAGGCCAGGGGCACGAGGGCGGCGGTCGGAACGGCGAACAGCCAGAAGATGACCCACCGGGCGCGGCGCGCACGCATCACGCCCGCGATCGTCCCACCCGGCCGCCGAGCCTGATCGGGACGTCGGTCACGCCGCGGGACGCGCCGCGCGCCGCAGCAGGACGACGCCGACCCCCAGGCACGCGGCGGTGAGCGCGGCAAGGAAGCCGAGGTCGACGAGCACGTCGCCGGCCGACGCGCCCAGCGTCACGACCCGGTTCAGCACGCTGACCGCGTGCGTCGGCGCGAGCAGCTCGAACGGCCCGACGGGGCGCCCGGCCAGCTCGAACCACGTCACGCGCGGCATCGGGAACATCGCCCCCGAGAAGCACATGAGGACAGCCAGCGGGAAGTTCGCCACCACGAACGCCTTCACCACCGTCCGGGTCACCGCCGCGACGGCCATCCCGACGCCGACCACCGACAGCGTCGCCAGGACGAGCGCAAGCGCCGCCACCCACATCGGGCCGGCGCTGGAGAACCCCAGCGCCATCGCCGTGGCGACCGTGAGCAGCACCGAGACGCCGCCCAGCGCGGTGAGCACCGCCGTCGTGCCGACGAGGTACTCCCCGCCGGTCATCCGCGTGAGGCGCAGCCGCCGCATGCCGCCGGACTCGAACTCCCGCGCGACGACCATCGCCGCGAGGAAGACCAGCATGATCACCGCGAACACCATGAGCCCGGGCACGTACACCTCGAACTCGCTGCGCCCCGCGGAGTCGCCCAGCGGTTCCTCCACGGGGACGACGGCGGGTGTGCGGCCGGTCGCGTCGGCGACGACCTGCTGCACCCCGGCGTCGACGAGGACCGCGGCCACGAGGTAGCCCGACGACGTGAGGTCGCCGGAGAGGGTGTAGGTGACGGCCGGGGCGCCGGCGTCGTCGGCCCGGGCCGCGACCGCGTCGGAGAAGCCCGCGGGCAGCACGACCAGTGCGACGGCGTCCCGCCGCTCCACCGTTGCCTGCGCGTCCGCGCGCGAGGGCGACGTGCGGACCTCGAGCAGCGCACCGCCGTCGGCGGCCGTGCCGGCGCGCAGGGCCTCGACGACCTGGGCCGCGGCGTCGGGCGCCCCTCCCGGCTCGTCCTCGTCCACGACGACGACCCGGTACCCCGCCCCGGCCTCGGGGAAGACCATCTGGTACAGGACGACCATCACCGGCGCGAAGACCAGGGTCAGCGCGACCATCACCGGCTCGCGCCGCAGCTCGCGGGCGGCCTTGCGCAGCACGATCCACGTCCTCATGACCGCAGGCTCCGTCCGGTCAGGCCGAGGAAGACGTCCTCGAGCGACGGCGCCCGCAGGCGGACCTCGTCGGCGGTGAGGCCCGCGCGCGCGAGCGCTGCGAGGAGCGCCGGGAGGACGGCCGTCGGGTCGTCCGCGTGGACGCTCACCAGCCCGGGCGCGGGC
>JAEZBT010000351.1 GCA_023426865.1 Actinomycetes bacterium | reverse complement strand
GTCCTGCGCAGCGTCCGGGTCTGCCGCATCGCGCCGACGGTCGCCGAGGGCACCGCCGTCGTGCACGACGGCGTACGCGTCCGCGGCGCGGCCGTGCGCTTCGAGGTGCACCGCGGCAGCTGGCGCGCGACCGTCCTGCAGATCGGCTGACGACCGGTCGGGCCGGGCCGGGGTCCGCGCCCCCGCTGGTCGCGTCAGGCCGTCTCGTTCTTCCCGTGGCAGAGCTTGTACTTCTTGCCCGAGCCGCAGGGGCACGGCGAGTTGCGCGGGGTGCCGGGGAACGTCTGGCCGTCCTTCTCCGCAGCCTGGACCCCGCCGGAGCCCGACGCCGTCGCGATCGCGTTCGCGTCGCCGTCCACCGACGGCGCGGAGTACTGCAGCGGGACGCGGCGCTCGGGCGCGTCCAGGCCCTTGGCGACCATGCGCGGCACGGCGGGCCGGGTTGCCTTCGCTGCGGCGTCGACGGCGGTCACGGCGGCCGTCGGGCTCGTCACCGTGGCCGGCGCGGTGGAGGTGACCACCGGCCGCTCGGCAGCAGCGCCCTCGGTACCGGTCGCCTCACCCTCGGCGGCCGCGGCCTCCTCGGCACCCTCCTCCGGCTGCGCGAGCTTGACCTCGAGGTTGTACAGGAAGGTGACCGACTCCTCCTTGATGGCGTCGGTCATCGCCTGGAACAGCTGGAAGCCCTCGCGCTGGTACTCCACCAGCGGGTCGCGCTGCGCCATCGCGCGCAGGCCGATGCCGTCCTTGAGGTAGTCCATCTCGTACAGGTGCTCGCGCCACTTGCGGTCGAGCACCGAGAGGACCACGCGGCGCTCGAGGTCGCGCAGGTTCTCCGCGCCCAGCTGCTCCTCGCGGCGCTCGTATGCCATCCGCGCGTCCGAGAGCAGCTCGCCCAGGAGCAGGTCACGCGTCAGACGGTGCGCCGACCCCGCCTCCTCGACGACCTCCTCGGGCGTGATCGAGACCGGGAAGACCAGCTTGAGCGCGGTCCACAGCTGCTCGAGGTCCCACATCTCCGGGGTGCCCTCGGCCGTCGTGGCGTCCACGTACGCCGTGACCACGTCAGAGATGAAGTGCTGGACCTGCTCGTGCATGTCCTCGCCCTTGAGCACGCGACGGCGCTCGGCGTAGATGACCTCGCGCTGGCGGGACATGACGTCGTCGTACTTGAGGACGTTCTTGCGGACCTCGAAGTGCCGCGCCTCGACCTGCGACTGCGCGCTCTGGATGCCGCGCGTGACCATCTTCGACTCGAGCGGCAGGTCGTCCGGGTAGGCGGCGCGGTTCATCATCGACTCCGCCAGGCCCGAGTTGAACAGCCGCATCAGGTCGTCGGTCATCGACAGGTAGAACCGGGACTCGCCCGGGTCGCCCTGCCGGCCCGAGCGGCCGCGCAGCTGGTTGTCGATGCGGCGGGACTCGTGGCGCTCGGTGCCCAGCACGTACAGGCCGCCGAGCTCGACCACCTCGTCGTGCTCGGCCGCGACGGCGGTCCGCGCCTGCTCCAGGGCGGCCGGCCACGCGGCCTCGTACTCCTCCGGGCTCTCCGCCGGGTCCAAACCCTGCTCGGCGAGCGCCTGCACGGCCATGAACTCCGCGTTGCCGCCGAGCATGATGTCGGTACCGCGGCCGGCCATGTTCGTCGCGACGGTGACGGCGCCCTTGCGGCCCGCCTGGGCGACGATCGCGGCCTCGCGCGCGTGCTGCTTCGCGTTGAGCACCTCGTGGGGCACGCCCATCCGGCGCAGCATCTGCGAGAGCCGTTCGCTCTTCTCGACGCTGACGGTGCCGACGAGCACCGGCTGGCCCTTCGCGTGCCGCTCGACGATGTCGTCGACGACCGCCTTGAACTTGACCTCCTCGTTCTTGTACACGAGGTCCGGCTGGTCCTTGCGGATCATCGGCTTGTTGGTCGGGATCGGGACGACGCCGAGCTTGTACGTGCTCATGAGCTCGGCGGCCTCGGTCTGGGCGGTGCCCGTCATGCCGGAGAGCTTGTCGTAGAGCCGGAAGTAGTTCTGGAGCGTGATGGTCGCCAGCGTCTGGTTCTCGGCCTTGACCTGCACGCCCTCCTTGGCCTCGATGGCCTGGTGCATGCCCTCGTTGTAGCGGCGTCCCGGCAGCATGCGGCCCGTGTGCTCGTCGACGATGAGGACCTCGCCGTTCATGACGACGTAGTCCTTGTCGCGCTTGTAGAGCTCCTTGGCGCGCAGCGCGTTGTTGAGGAAGCCGATGAGCGGGGTGTTGAGCGACTCGTACAGGTTGTCGATGCCGAGGTAGTCCTCGACCTTCTCGATGCCGGGCTCGAGCACGCCGACCGTGCGCTTCTTCTCGTCGACCTCGTAGTCGACCTCCGGGTGGAGCCGCAGCGCCATCTTCGCGAACTCGGCGTACCACTTGTTCGCGTCGCCCGAGGCGGGGCCCGAGATGATCAGCGGGGTCCGGGCCTCGTCGATGAGGATCGAGTCGACCTCGTCGACGATCGCGTAGTTGTGGCCGCGCTGGACGAGCTCCTCCGGCCGCCACGCCATGTTGTCGCGCAGGTAGTCGAAGCCGAACTCGTTGTTCGTGCCGTACGTGATGTCCGCCAGGTACTGCTTACGGCGCTCCTCCGGCTTCTGCCCGGAGACGATGCAGCCGGTCGTCAGCCCGAGGAAGCGGAAGATGCGGCCCATGAGCTCGCTCTGGTAGGAGGCGAGGTAGTCGTTGACCGTGACGACGTGCACGCCCTTGCCGGACAGCGCGTTCAGGTAGGCGGGCGCCGTGGCGACCAGCGTCTTGCCCTCACCGGTCTTCATCTCGGCGATGTTGCCGAGGTGGAGCGCGGCGCCACCCATCATCTGGACGTCGAAGTGCCGCTGGCCCAGCGTGCGGCGAGCGGCCTCGCGGACGGCGGCGAACGCCTCCGGGAGGATGTCGTCGAGCGTCTCGCCGTCGGCAAGACGCGCCTTGAAGCGGTCGGTCTCCTCACGCAGCTCGGCGTCGCTGAGCGCCTCGAAGCTCGGCTCGAGGGCGCCGACCTGCTCCGCGATCCCGGCGAGCTTCTTGAGGGTCCGGCCCTCGCCCATCCGCAGGACCTTGTCGAGGATCGAAGGCACGCGCGTCTCCCAGTGTCCATGTGCCCGCACCGTGCGGCGCGGGCTGGGCCCGTCGTGCGCCCACGGGACGCCGACGGATGCTCCGCCGGGCCGCCCGGGCACAGGCCACCCACCATCGTAGGCGAGTCGCCGCCCACGCCCCGAACCAACGACCTGCGCACCCGCCCGGTTCCCGGTGGACGTCCCGAGGCGCCTCAGGAGGCGAGCGCGGCCGCCAGCGGGGCGAGCAGGTCGCCCCGGGC
>JAEZBT010000076.1 GCA_023426865.1 Actinomycetes bacterium | reverse complement strand
GCCCGCGCCCGTCCTGGCTGCGGTGGCTAGACCGCGTGCACGCTGATGGAGACCGGGGTGTCGAGCCGGATCACGCCGTAGCTCCAGCCGCGGCGCCGGTACGCGACGGACGGGAGCGAGGTCTCGGCGTCGATGAACAGGAAGAAGTCGTGCCCGACCATCTCCATCTCGTAGAGCGCGTCGTCGAGGGTCATGGGCTGGGCCGTGTGGAGCTTCTCGCGGATGACGATCGGTGAGTCGCCGAGCACCTTCTCGATGGCGCCGTCCGCCGTCACGGTGACGTCGGCGGCCTCGCCGTCGGTGGACGCCTCCACGGCCTCGGCGGCCCGTACCTCGACCGGCGTCAGCGGGGCGCCGCGGTGGTCCTTGCGGCGGTCGCGCGCGCGGCGGAGGCGTTCCATGAGCTTCGTCATGGCGATGTCGAGGGCAGCGTACGGATCGTCAGCCATGGCCTCGGCGCGGATCACGGGCCCCTTGCCGCGAACGGTCAGCTCGACGCGCTCGCAGATCTCGGACAGTCGGGGGTTCTTCTCGTGCGTGACCTCGACGTCCACCCGCTGCGCGCGCGGCGCGAGCTGGGCGACCTTGCTGAGCTTGTCCTCGACGTGGCGGCGGAACCGCTCGGGAACCTCGGTGTGGCGCCCGACGACGACGATCTCCATGGCTGACCTCCTAGTGCGGGACGGGCGTGCCGTCCGACGGGACCTGGATGACTCACAGGTGGGGACGCGGTGTGGGCACCACCTCCTCCCGCAGGGGTCTGCGGCACCGGGCGGCGGTCCGGGGGATGCACCGTCCGGTCGTCAGCTACCACGACCGTAACCCTGATCGGCGCGCGACGTGAAGCGGAACCACCCCTTGGGGGCGCGTGTCACCCGCAGAATCACCCCGCGAGCCCTCGGCACCCCGTCCGGCCCGTCCGGCCGGCCCGGGGCGCGGCGCCGCGGGGTCTCAGCCGAGCCGCACGTCGAGCGTCGGGGCGCCGTGCGCGAGCGCGAACGCCGCGTCGGACCCGCCGGCGCGGACCGCGTAGTCGCCGAGCCAGCCCTCGACCGTGAGGCGCCCCTCACCGTCGGTGCGCATGGTCGTCGGGGCGAGCCACCACTCCCCCTTGACCAGGCCACGCAGCGCGTCGTAGGAGGGCTTGGGGGTGCCGTCCTTGCGGACGAAGCCACCGGGCGCGCCGAGCCACATGCCGTCGTCGGACAGGCCCCAGTAGGTGATGTTCTGCACGGCCGGGTGAGACAGCAGCGTGCGGTAGTGGCGCACCGTCTCGTCGGCCTGGCGGGCCTCGCCGTCGGGGGTCGAGGGCCAGTCGTCGATCCGGTAGTCGTTGAGGTCCACGATCTCCTCGGGCATGACGTGGCCGCTCAGGAGCGTCGACTCGGTGAAGTGGATCGGCAGCCCGTACCGGGAGAAGCGCTCGAGGATCCGCAGTGTCTTCTCCTCGCCCCAGTAGCCCTGGTGCATGTGGCTCTGCAGGCCGAGGACGTCGACCTGGATGCCGGCCTCGAGCACGGCCTCGATGAGGCACTCGTAGGCGGTGGACATGTCGAAGTCGTTGAGGAGCAGGGTCGCGCGCGGATTGGTGGCGCGGGCCTCCTCGAACGCGAGCTTGATGGTCGCGACGCGCCCGATGTGGTGCGCGAGCCGGGTGATGCCGTTGTCGCCGTTGGCGAAGACCGGCATGATCACGACCTCGTTGATCGCGTCCCAGGTGTCGACGAGCCCGGCGAAGTCGGCGACGTCGCGGCGGATCCGCTCGCGCTGCACGCGCTCGATCTCGTCGACGGGCAGGTCCAGCAGCCAGGACGGCTGCACGGTGTGCCACACCAGCGGGTGGCCCTTGAGCCCCACGCCGCGGTCGCGGAACCACTCGGCGGTCCGGCGGATCCGCTCGGTCTGCGGCGCGCCCCGGTGCGGCTCGAACCGTCCCCAGTAGAACGGCAGCGTCGCGGTGTTGAAGACGTCGAGCCACAGGTCCGCGAGGCGCTCGAGGGCCGGCAGGGACGCGCCGCCGAAGGTCTCGACGTCGTCGTCCGGGTGCGGGCCCGTCTCGCCGTTGGCCAGCGGGATGAAGTCGAACCCGATGTTGCCGAACTCGAACGCGTGGCGGGTCTGCTCGACCGTGACCTCGGTGTCGGCCAGCGGGGCGCCGCTCGCGTCGCGGACCGTGACGGTCGCGCGGGCGAGCCGGTGCGCCAGGCTCGGGTCCGGCGTGTACGACGTCGGGGGGAACGGGCGGCTCATGGGGACCTCCTGGGTGACCTGACCAGCCTGCCACCGCTCGGGATCGGTGGACACCATCGGGACCGCGGGCTGCTCTCGGGATCGAATCGTTCCGATACTAGCCGGGTCCGAGCGGCGTCCGCGGCTGCGACGGCGTGGGCGTCGCCGCGAGCACCACCGCCCCGACGACGAGCGCTCCCGCCCGCTCGAGCGCCGCGCGGCACGCCGCCAGCGTGCTCCCGGTGGTCACCACGTCGTCGACCAGCAGGACCACCCGCCGGACCTGGCCCGGAGGGCGGACGGTGACCGAGCCTGCGGCGTTC
>JAEZBT010000268.1 GCA_023426865.1 Actinomycetes bacterium | reverse complement strand
GCGCGACCTCGTCGCCGGACCCCGACGCGAAGAACGCGTGCGCGGCGGCGGGCAGGACGGCGGCGGCGTCGCGCTCGTGCTTCTCCAGCGCGGTCAACGCCATCGGCACACCCCGGGGCGTGACCCGGCGCGTCGCTCAGTACGCACCCGAGCCCCCGACGACGGCGCGGAACGTCTTCCACAGGATGAGCAGGTCCATGGCGAGCGACCAGTTGTCCACGTAGCGCAGGTCGAGGCGGACCGACTCCTCCCAGGACAGGTCGGCGCGGCCGCTGACCTGCCAGAGCCCCGTCAGGCCCGGGCGGACGTGCAGGCGGCGGTGCACGTGGTCGGCGTACGTCGCGACCTCCGACTCCAGCGGTGGCCGCGGGCCCACCAGCGACATGTCGCCGGTCACGACGTTCCACAGCTGCGGCAGCTCGTCGATCGAGTACCGGCGCAGGACGCGCCCGACGGGCGTGACGCGCGGGTCCCTGCGCATCTTGAACATGGGCCCGTCGCGGTCGGTCTGCGCGAGGTACGCCTCCCGCCGCGCGTCGGCGTCGAGGTACATGCTGCGCAGCTTCCACAGCGTGAAGGTGCGTCCGTCGACGCCCACGCGGGTCTGCCGGTAGAAGGCCGGGCCGGGCGAGGTGAGCCGCACGGCGAGGGCCGCGATCGCGATGACGGGCGCGGCGAGCAGCAGCAGGAACGTGCCCAGGCCCCGGTCGAGGGCCGACTTCGCGATGGTCTGGCTGGGCGGTGCGCCCGTCTGCACCTCGAGGAGGACGAGGCCGGCGGTCGGGCGCAGGTTCAGGCGCGGGCCGGTGACCTCGACCAGGTCCGGCGCGACGATGAGCTGCGCGCCTGCGCGGGCGAGCGCCCAGCTCATCCGGCGCAACGCCTCGCCGCTCATGTGCGAGCCGGCGACGACGACCGTCTCGATCGCCCGGTCGGCGACCACCTGGGGCACGTCGGCGACCGCGCCGACGACGGGCACGCCCGGCACGGGCGGCGGCTCGTCGACGCTGGGCAGGCACACGCCCGCCACCTGGAAGCCGTGCGAGGGGTCGCGGACGAGGTCCCCCACGACGCGCGCGACCGACGTCGGGTCGCCGATGACGAGCGTGCGCATCATCGCCACGCCGCGGGCGCGGTGCCGGTGCAGGAACTGCCGCTGCGCGTACCGGCCCAGCAGGGCGAGCAGCACGATCGTGGGGACGCCCGCGAAGACCACGAGGCGGGAGACCTCGGCCTTGGTGGTGTAGCTCAGCGCCATGAGCGCCGTGGCGCCGACGAACCCGGCGCGCAGCAGCGCCGACACCTCGGTGGAGCCGTCGCCGAGCGTCCGCGCGTCGTACCCGCGGAACATCGCGACGAGCGCGACGAAGCCCAGCAGGGCCACGGAGACTCGCCCCGCGGTCTGGAGGTCGGCACCGTAGACCGGCACCACGAGAAGGACACCGACGGCGACGACCGCGAGAGCGTCGAGGGCCACGGCCCGCCACTGGTACGCGATCGAGACCTCGGCCCACCGCAGCGACCGCGCGACGCTGCTGTTGAACGGGGTGGGCCGGGCCTCGAACGGCTGGGCCGAGGCCCAGGAACGCCGCGGACCGGCACTCCGGCCGCGGCGTTCTTCGTCTGTCTTCACCAGCCTGTCGGCAGGCAGCGTCACGTGACCAACCCCCGCATCATTGGGTTTCGCAGGAGTCGACGGTAAGCACGGCTCGCCCGAGGGTGCACTCGGACAAACGTTCTTTAACCGCCCAACACCGAAGAATTAACTGCGAGGTTACCCAACTTGCTGCACATTTGCACGGCCCCGAACGGGTGAAGTGAGTGGATGTGCCCGAATCGGCCTGGATGCGCGAGAAGCGCCGTTGGTCGCGGAGGTGACGCGGGCCGTCAGGAGGCGGCGTCGGGGCTGTGGAAGCGCCGCTGCGCGGCCTCGAGGCCCTGCAGCACGAGCATCTCCACGGCGTCGGCCGCGGAGTCCAACGTCCACGGCAGCTCCTTGCGCTGCGCCACGGAGAAGTCGCCGAGCACGTAGTCGGCGGGGTCCTGCCGCCCCGGTGGGCGGTCGATGCCCACGCGGACCCGCAGGTAGTCGCGGGTCCCGATCGCGGACGAGATGCTGCGCAGCCCGTTGTGGCCGCCCTCACCACCCCCGGTCTTGAGACGGACCTGACCGAAGGGGATGTCCAGCTCGTCGTGCACCACCACGAGGTGGTCGGCGGTGCCGCCCTGCATGGCGAGCACGGAGGCCACCGGACCGCCGGAGACGTTCATGTAGCTGGTGGTGCGCACCAGCAGGACGCGCGGGCCGGGCGCACCGCCCGGGAGGGTGCCCAGCCGCACGTCGGCCACCTGGGCCTTGCCGCGGAACCCGCGGAAGGAGGCACCCGTGCGCCGGGCCAGCTCGTCGAGCACCATGTGGCCGACGTTGTGACGGTTGCCCGCGTACTGCGGGCCGGGGTTGCCGAGGCCTACGACCACCCAGGGCTGCCCGGACCCACCGGGGACCGACACGTCCGCCACCTCCCCAGTACGACCAGCGCGCGGTGTGCGCCCGGTGCCCGGGCCCCGCTCGGTGTCCGAGCGGCGGCCCGGCAGCCACCGGAGCAGGTCCAGCTCAGGCCTCCTCGGAAGCCTCCGCGGCGGGCTCGGCCGCCTCGGGCTCCTCCTCGGCCTCGGTCGCGGACTGCGGGAGCGACACGGAGACGACGGGCTCGTCGGGGTCGCCCGCGAGGGCCACGCCGGCCGGCAGCTCGAGGTCGCCGGCACGCAGCGTGGTGCCGGCCTCGAGGCCCTCGACCGAGACCTCGATCGCCTCGGGGATGCGGGTCGCCTCGGCGGTCACGTGCAGGCCCTGCGCCGCCTCGACGAAGTGCATGGTGCCGGGGGCCGACTCGCCGACCACGTGCACCGCGATGGTGACGGCGATCTTCTCGCCCTTCTTCACCGTGAGCAGGTCGACGTGCTCGATCACGTTGCGCACGGCGTCGCGCTGGACGTCCTTGGCGATCGCGAGGTGCGCCTTGCCGTCGATCTCGATCGTCAGGAGGGCGTTCGAGTGCTTGAGCGCGAGCATCGTCTCGTGCCCCGGGAGCGCGATGTGCAGCGGGTCCGCGCCGTGGCCGTAGAGGACGGCGGGGATCTGGTGCGCGCGGCGGATGCGGCGCGCGGCGCCCTTGCCGAACTCGGTGCGGGCGGTGGCAGCGAGCTTGAGCTCGGTCACGATGAACACTCCTGGTGCTGGTGGCGGGCGGGTCATGGAGGGCTGGCCCGGAGGCCGGGTAGCCAGCTGGAGGCCTCGACGCGGGACGCGGGACGGGCGCGCGCCCACCACCGCCGCGTCGATCACGGATCGCGCCGGTCGTGGTGGATGGTGCGCCACCGGCCGTCCGACGTCCCTCGCCGAGGCAACGCCGAGCATCCTACCGTGCGCCGAGCGGCGGCGGGAAACCGCGCGGGCGCCGGGGACGACCGGTCGGCTCAGACGTTGCCGTCGAAGAGCGAGGTCACCGAGCCGTCGTCGAACACCTCGCGGATGGCCCGCGCGAGCAGCGACGCGATCGACAGCACGGTGAGCTTCTCGAACCGGCGCTCCTCCGGGATCGGCAGGGTGTCGGTGACGACGACCTCGCGCGCCCCGCACTCCTCGAGCCGGATCCGGGCGGGGTCCGACAGCACGCCGTGGGTGGCCGCCACGATGACGTCCTTGGCGCCGGCGGCCATCAGCACGCGCACCGCCTCGACGATGGTGCCGCCCGTGTCGATGAGGTCGTCGACGAGCACGCACGTGCGCCCCTCGACCTCACCGACCACCCGGTTGGCGACCGACCGGTTCGGCGTCGTGATGTCGCGCGTCTTGTGGATGAAGGCCAGCGGGCAGTCCCCGAGCTTGGCCGCCCACTGCTCCGCCACACGGATGCGGCCGGCGTCCGGCGACACGACCGCGAGGTTCGTGGCGTCCACCCGGGTGCGGACGTAGTCCACCAGCAGCGGCATCGCCCACAGGTGGTCCACCGGGCCGTCGAAGAAGCCCTGGGTCTGCGCGGCGTGCAGGTCGACGCTCATCAGACGGTCGGCGCCCGCCGTCTTGAACAGGTCGGCCATGAGGCGCGCCGAGATCGGCTCCCGGCCGCGGTGCTTCTTGTCCTGGCGGGCGTAGCCGTAGAACGGCGCGATCACGGTGATCGTCTTGGCCGAGGCCCGCTTGAGGGCGTCGACCATGATGAGCTGCTCCATGATCGACCGGTTGATGGGCAGCGCGTGCGCCTGGAGCACGAAGGCGTCGGCGCCGCGGACGCTCTCGCCGAACCGCACGTAGATCTCGCCGTTGGCGAAGTCGTACGCCGTCGTCGGCACGAGCTCGACGTCGAGCTCGCGGGCGACGTCCTCCGCGAGCTCGGGGTGCGCGCGGCCGGAGATGAGGACCAACCGCTTCTCGCCGTCGCGGGTGACGATGCCCGTCATGGTGCGTCAGTGCCCTTCGCTCGTCCCGGCTGCGGCCAGTCCGCCACCGTGTCCATGGTCGCCCGGCTCGAGCGTCGCGTCGTCCCCGAGGGCCGCCGCCGCCGCCGCCGCCGACGCGGTGCCCGGCCGACGCCGCAGCACCCACTTGTCGATCGTCCGCTGCGGCGCCGTGTTCACACCGAGCGCGCCGGGCGGCACGTCCCGCCGGATCACGGAACCCGCGCCGGTGTACGCGCCGTCGCCGATCGTCACGGGCGCCACCAGCGCGTTGTCCGAGCCGATCCGCACGTGGTCGCCGACCGTGGAGCTGGACTTCGTGACGCCGTCGTAGTTGACGAAGATCGTGCCCGCGCCGATGTTCGTGTACCGCCCGATGACGGCGTCCCCCACGTACGACAGGTGCGGCACCTTCGTGTGGTCGCCGATCTGTGCGTTCTTCGTCTCCACGAACGCGCCGATCTTGCCGTCCGCGCCCAGGTCCGTGCCGGGCCGCAGGTAGGAGAAGGGCCCGACGACGGCGCCCGGCCCGATCCGCGAGGACGACCCGTGACTGCGCACGACGTGCGCGCCCTCCTCGACGACGACGTCCGTGAGCGTGGTGTCCGGGCCGACGACGGCGCCCTCCGCGACGCGGGTGGTGCCGAACAGCTGGGTGCCCGGCAGCAGGGTGACGTCCCGGGCGAGCTCGACGTCGACGTCGACCCACGTGGTCGCCGGGTCGACGACGGTCACGCCCGCCAGCATCCAGTCGGTGAGGATCCGGCGGTTCATCTCGGCGGCGAGCTCGGCGAGCTGCGCGCGGTCGTTCACGCCGGCCACGACCATCGGGTCGTCGACGACGAGCGCCCGCACCGCACCGCGCTCGGAGCGCGCGATCGCGATGACGTCGGTGAGGTACACCTCGCGCTGCGCGTTGCTGCGGCCCAGCCGCACGAGCGCGCCGCGCAGCACCTCGGCGTCGAACACGTAGACCGACGAGTTGACCTCGGTGATCTCGAGCTCGGCCGGGTCGGCGTCCTTGTGCTCGACGATGCGGGCGACCTGGCCGGTGCCGGGGTTCCGGACGATCCGGCCGTAGCCCGTGGGGTCGTCGACGTGCGTGGTGAGCACCGTCACCGCGTTGCCGTCGGCGACGTGCGCCGCGAGGAGCTCGTGCAGAGTGTCGCCGTCCAGGAGCGGCACGTCGCCGGCGATGACCACCACGGGGCCCTCGAGCTGACGGTCCTCGCCACCGGTCGCCTCACCGGTCCGGGCGTGCGCGGCGTGCGCGGCGCCGTCGAGCACCGCCAGTGCGCACTGGACGGCGCGGCCGGTCCCGGGGATCTCGTCCTGGTCCGCGACGAGCACGGCCGGCACCAGCTCGCGCGCGTGGCCGACGACCCGGTCGCGGTCGTGGCGCACGACGACGCAGATCCGCTCGGGCTCGAGGTCCATCGCGGCGGCGAGGGCGTGCCCCAGGAGCGAGCGGCCGGCCATGGCGTGCAGCACCTTGGGCCTCGCGGATCGCATCCGGGTGCCCTCCCCTGCGGCGAGGACGACGACAGCGGCAGGGTGGGCAGTGGTCAACGCGGACTCCCGTCGGTCGGCTGGACTGCCCTCCGCCACCGACGAGGCGACGTGGGCTCGCGGTGCCTGGAGTGCGGGGCACACTCTACCGTCGCCGCCAGACCCCTCGGCGCGGGACCACCACCGGCGGACACCTCCGGTTCCCGGGCGGCCACCTGGGCAGCCTCCCCGCGCGCTCCGCCCCCAGGATTCGAACCTGGACCGCAAGGCTCCAAAGGCCTGCGTGCTGCCGTTACACCAGGGCGGATCGGCGCTTCCTGCCCGTGCGCGCCGGGCGAGTCGGGACCGACGGTCGCCCAGTCTGCCAGCCCAGCGCGGCATGATGGCCCGGTGAGCTCCTCGGCCAAGCGACCTGCGCGCGCCCGGATGACGGCGTCGCAGCGCCGCGAACAGCTCCTCGACGTGTCGCGGCGGCTGTTCGCGGAGAAGGGCTTCGAGGGCACGAGCGTCGAGGAGATCGCTGCACGCGCCCAGGTGTCCAAGCCCGTCGTCTACGAGCACTTCGGCGGGAAGGAGGGCATGTACGCCGTCGTCGTGGACCGCGAGATCCAGGCCCTCACCTCCGCGCTCATCGGCGCGCTCGAGCGCGGCGGCCACCCCCAGGTCCTCGTCGAGCGGACCGCGCTCGCCCTCCTGGACTACATCGAGTCGTCGACCGACGGGTTCCGCATCCTCGTGCGCGACTCGCCCGTGGCACAGGCCACCGGCACCTTCTCCAGCCTCATCGGCGACGTCGCGATGCAGGTGGAGCACCTGCTGGCGGACCAGTTCACCAAGCGCGGGCTCGACCCGCGGACTGCGCCCATCTACGCCCAGATGCTCGTCGGCATGGTCGCGCTGACCGGCCAGTACTGGCTCGACGCGCGCAACCCGAAGAAGAACGAGGTCGCCGCCCACCTGGTGAACCTCGCGTGGAACGGCCTGGCCGGTCTCCAGAAGGACCCGCAGCTGCGAGGGGAGTCCGCGTGATCGACGAGGTCGACCGGATCGTCGAGGCGTGGCAGCGCGAGCGGCCCGACCTCGACGTGGGGCCGCTGTCGATCCTGTCCCGGGTGACGCGCCTGTCCCGGCACCTGGACATCATGCGCCGGGCCGCCTTCGCACAGCACCAGCTCGAGGTGTGGGAGTTCGACGTGCTGTCGGCCCTGCGCCGGGCCGGCGAGCCCTACCAGCTCTCCCCCGGCACCCTCGTGGCGCAGACGCTCGTCACGAGCGGGACGATGACCAACCGCATCGACCGGCTGACCGAGCGTGGCCTCGTGGAGCGGCTGCCGGCGCCCGCCGACCGGCGCGGGGTGCTCGTGCACCTGACCGCCGAGGGCCGGGCCCGCGTCGACGGCGCCATGGAGGACCTGCTGCGCGTGGAGGGCGAGCTCCTGGCGGTCCTCAGCCCCGACGACCGCGCGACCCTCGCCGACCTCCTGCGCGTGGTGGTCACGCCCTTCGAGGCCTGACACCGGGCCTGCCTGCTCAGCCGGCGCGCTCCGCGACGAGCCGCGCCCCCGCCACCGGCCCGACGGCGTGCCGCACCCCGGCCACGACCCC
>JAEZBT010000212.1 GCA_023426865.1 Actinomycetes bacterium | reverse complement strand
GCGGCCCGCCCGTGTGCCCACGCCACCCCGCCCGGGTGGCGTACGTCCGGTGCCAGCGCTGCGGCCGTCCGACGTGCCCCGAGTGCCAGCGGCCCGCGGCCGTCGGGATCCACTGCGTCGACTGTGTGCGGGAGGCCACGCGCTCGGCGCCGCAGCGCAGGACCGTGTTCGGCGCGCCGGTCCGCGAGGGCGGGCCCGTCGTCACGTACGCGATCCTCGGGCTCACCGTCCTCAGCTACCTGCTGCAGCTGTTCCTCGGCGACACCTGGACCGACGCCCTGATCTTCTGGCCGTCAGGAGCGGAGGACGAGCCCTACCGGTTCGTCACCTCAGCCCTTCTGCACGCGACCGGGGGCACGTTCGGCCTCACGCACATCCTGTTCAACATGTACCTCCTGTGGATGCTCGGGCCGTCGCTCGAGCGGGCATTCGGCAGGCTGCGCTTCCTGGCGCTCTACGTCGGCTCCGCGGTGGGCGGCCACGTCCTCGTCCTGCTGGTTGCCTCGCGCACGGAGCTCTCGTGGGTGACCGGCGTGCTCGGCGCGTCCGGGGCCATCTTCGGCCTCTTCGGCGCGGTGCTGGTCGCGCAGCGGCGCATCGGCGGTGACCTCCGGCCGATCGCCGTCGTCCTCGCGCTGAACCTGGTGATCACGTTCCTGGTGCCGAACATCTCGTGGCAAGGCCATGTGGGCGGGCTCGTCACAGGCGTCGCGCTCGGCGCCGTCTACGCGTACGCGCCCAGGGGACGGCGCACGGTGCTGCACGTGGCCGGCACCCTGGCCGTGCTGGTGGCGCTCATCGCGCTCGCGTTCGTCAAGTACGCCGCCTGACCACGCCCGTGCGACGGTCGCCCTGGCGACGCCGGTCGCGTCGGCATCCCTACAGCCCGGTGGTGACCGGTCATCCACAGCCGTCATCCACGGTGTGGATCGGAATCACATCGAGGGAATCACAACGGTGTAGTTATCCACAGAGTTGTGCACGCCTGGGGACAGAGCGGGTGAGGCACGGCACCTGACATGGGGGGACGTCGGGCGCGGTCAAGAAGGCCCCTGGGTACGGAGCCTGTGGAGCGGGCGCGCGCGGCCGTCGGACGCACCCACCCGGACGTCGGACGAGCGCGGGCGCGCTGCGGGCGCGCACGGCAGCTGTCGGCTGGACGAACATGCGTGCACGAGACGAGCAACCGTTGCTCGATGGCGTCGTCCATGTTCGCGTTCGAACGAGCGACCGGCCTCGACCGTGCCGCCGGCCGGGTCGAGGACCCGGGTCGTGCTGCCGGCGTCAGCGCCAGCGCATCGTCATCGCGAAGCCGGTGATCATCAGGGCGAAACCGATGGCCAGGTTCCAGTTCCCGATCTCGGGGATGGGGTAGTCGCCGCGCATGATGTACGTGACCACGACCCACACCAGGCCGGCGATCATGAGCGTCAGCATCGTCGGCACCCACCACGCCGGGTTGGGCTTCGGCTCGTGCGACGCCGGTGGCGGCGTGTACGTGACCTTCTTGCGGGAGCGGGACTCGGGCACGGGGTCTCTCCTGACATGTGTCGGCCTGTGCGGACACGGGCCGGGATCCGTCGTCTAGCGTAGTGGGCACCGCCCGGGTACCCCGCCGGGCACGTGCCGCGAAGGGAGCAGCGCGCCATGCCGCACCGACGCGCGCGCCCCGGTCGCCCGGCCTGGGGCTCGGCGGGCGTCGCCGTCGTGCTCGGTCTCGCGATGGTGCTCTTCGCGGCCAACGCGCGCATCTCGGGGGGCGTCGACGCCCGGCAGCCGCAGGACCTCGCGGGTCTGCTCGACGCCGAGGAGGGACGGGTCGCCGAGCTCCAGGAACAGGTGGACGAGCTCAGCGCCGAGGTCGAGGCGCTCACCGAGGCGCTCGCCGTCGAGCTGCCGACGCAGGATGCAGCGGAGCTCGAGCTCACCGCCCTCGCGGCGGGCCGACGCGCGGTGACCGGGCCCGGCGTCGTCGTGCGGCTGTGGGACGCGGAGCCCGGGCGCAACCTGCCGGACTGGGTGACGAACGACGACCTCGTCGTGCACCAGCAGGACCTCGAGTCCGTCATCAACGCCCTGTGGGCCGGCGGCGCCGAGGCCATGACCCTCCAGGGCGAGCGGGTCATCGCGACGTCGGCGTTCCGCTGCGTCGGGAACGTGCTGCGGCTGCACGGGCGTATCTACTCCCCGCCGTACGAGGTCCAGGCGATCGGCGACCCGGACGCGCTGATGGAGGCGCTCGACGACTCGGTCGCGGTGCAGACGTACCTGGAGTACGCGGACCGGCTCGGGCTCGGCTGGTGGGCCGACGACGCCGACGTCCTGACGCTCCCCCAGTACACGGGTGAGCCGACGCTCGACCACGCCCGCGTGCCGGAGGGCGTCGACGTGCTGGACGGTGACGCGTGAGCGACCGGCCGCTCCTCGACGAGCCCAGCGACCCCGATCCCGAGCGCGAGCGCGACCCCGATCCCGATCCCGCCGACCACCCCGAGCCGGCCGCGGAGAGCGCGCCCCGGCCGCGCGGATCGGCGCTGGCGACCACCGTCGGCGTCGTCGGGGAGGTCCTGATCACGCTCGGCGTGCTGCTGGGGCTGTTCGTCGTCTGGCAGCTGTGGTGGACCGACGTCGTTGCGGACCGTGAGCAGGCGGACATCGTGCGCGGACTGGGCTGGGTGGCGCCGACCACGCCGCCCACGGTCGTGCAGACGGCGGAGCCGGACCCCCGCCGGTACGACGACGCGCCCGTGGCGGCGGAGCCGGCGGCGGGGACGACGTTCGCCGTCCTGCGGGTGCCGCGCTGGGGCGCGGACTACCTGCGGCCCATCTCCCAAGGCACGTCGAAGGAGGAGGTGCTCGACGTGCTCGGCATCGGGCACTACGAGGGCACGGAGATGCCGGGCGCCATCGGGAACTTCGCCGTCGCGGGGCACCGGGTCACCTACGGCAAGCCGTTCAACCGGATCGAGGAGCTGGCGGTCGACGACCCGCTCGTGGTCCAGACGGCCGACACCTGGTACGTCTACCGCGTCACCTACGCCGAGGTCGTGAGCCCGGCGCAGACCGAGGTGCTCGCGCCGGTGCCCGGGCAGCCGGGCGCCGAGCCCACGGTCGCGGTGATGACCCTCACGACGTGCCACCCGATGTACTCGGCCCGCGAGCGGTACGTCGTGCACGCCGACCTCGACTACTGGATGCCGGTGGACGCGGGCATCCCCGAGGAGATCACCCCGACGCGCGGAGGCGACTGATGTACGGCTGGCTGTGGCGTGCGCTGCCCGGGCCGCGCTGGGTGCGGGTGGGAATCCTCGTCGCGCTCGGCGCCGTTGTCGTGGCAGGGTGCTTCACCTGGGTGTTCCCGGCGATCGCCCCGTACATGCCCTTCAACGACATCACGGTGGAGTAGATGACCCGCATCCTCGTCGTCGACAACTACGACTCGTTCGTCTACACGATCGTCGGCTACCTCGACCAGCTCGGGGCCGAGACGGTCGTGGTGCGCAACGACGCCGTGCCGCCGGCGGCCGAGCGCGCCGGGTACGACGGCGTCCTCATCTCCCCAGGGCCCGGCACGCCGCGGTCCGCGGGCGCGTCGATGCAGGTCATCGAGGACTGCGCGGCCGCCGGCACCCCGATGCTCGGTGTCTGCCTCGGCCACCAGGCCCTCGGTGAGGTGTTCGGCGCGACCGTCACCCACGCCCCCGAGCTCATGCACGGCAAGACCAGCGCGGTGGTGCACGACGGTACCGGCGTCCTCGCCGGGCTCGGCTCACCCTTCACCGCCACCCGCTACCACTCGCTCGCGGTGGTCGACGGGACGGTCCCGGACGAGCTCGTGGTCACCGCCCGCACGGCCCGGGCCGACGGCACGCCCGGCGTCATCATGGGCCTGCAGCACCGCGAGCTGCCGCTGCACGGCGTGCAGTTCCACCCCGAGTCCGTGCTCACCGAGGGCGGCCACCGCCTGCTCGCCAACTGGCTGGAGCTGTGCGGGCTCGAGGGTGCGGTGGCGCGGTCGGCCGGCATGGCGCCGCTCGTGCGGGAGACCGCCCGCGCCTGAGCGCGCTGCACGGCCGCCGAGACGACGAAGGGCCCGGCCGTGCGGCCCGGCCCCACGCGTGCTCCTGCGGTCAGTAGCCCCCGCCGTCGCCCCGGTCGGGCGGGGGCGGCCC
>JAEZBT010000207.1 GCA_023426865.1 Actinomycetes bacterium | reverse complement strand
GCGTAGCCCACCAGCCCGATCGAGGCGGCGAGGGCGCCGCTCACCACCGCGCGCTCGGCCCCGGCCGGGGTGAGCACGGCCACCACCGTCGCGACGATCGCGACGGCCGCGGATCCCGCGAGCTGCGCCGCCACGGACGCGATCTCGTGCCCTCCGGTGTCCGCCCCGCCCAGCCGCGCGGACACGCGGAACGCGAAGAGGTGCGCGAGGGCGAGGCCGAGCGGCACCCCCCACATCAGCCCGAGCAGCGGTACGTGGTCGCCCGCCGCCTCGGGCAGCGCCGCCAGGGCCGCCACGAGGCACACGGCGACGTAGAGCGCCATCGTCAAGGCCTCCCGAACGAGGACGCGCCCGGGCTCCGGCGCGTGGCGCGTCCTCACCGCGTCGTCCGTCGACATCGGAGTCCCTCCTGACGGCCACGGTGGCAGGAACGCCACGGGAACTCACCACCCGCAACGGGTGAGGCGCTCCCGACCCGAGGTGGACACGTTGGGCCCGTCCGACGGCATCCGTACGGCCTGGAGGTTCGTGATGAGCGCCGAGCGCAGGTTTCCCGACGGGTTCAGGTGGGGCGTCGCCACGTCGTCCTACCAGGTCGAAGGCGCCTGGGACGAGGACGGCAAGGGCCTCTCGATCTGGGACACCTACGCGCACACGCCCGGCAAGGTGAAGAACGACGACAACGGTGACGTCGCCAACGACCACTACCACCGCTACGTCGAGGACGTCGCACTCATGAAGGACCTAGGCGTGAACGGCTACCGGTTCTCCATCGCGTGGCCGCGGATCTTCCCCGAGGGGACCGGCACGCCCAACCAGAAGGGGCTGGACTTCTACCGCCGGCTGGTCGACGAGCTCCTCGGCGCGGGCATCGAGCCGTTCGCCACCCTGTACCACTGGGACCTTCCCCAGGCTCTCCACGACGAGTACGGAGGCTGGCAGGGCAAGGAGACCGCCCAGGCGTTCGCGGACTACGCCGGCTACTTCGCCGCGCAGCTCGGCGACCGCGTGCAGCACTACTTCACGATCAACGAGTTCGCCTCGTTCGTCGAGGGCGGCTACCAGGGGCTGACCGTGCAGGTCGGAGGCGGGAAGACCGTGCACCTCGGCGCCGCCCCGGGCCTCGACCTCTCCGACGCCGAGCTCAAGCAGGTGCGCCATCACGCCGTCCTGGGCCACGGCCTCGCCGTCCAGGCGATCCGCGCCCAGGGGCCGGCCGGGACGAAGGTGGGGTTCGCGGAGAACATCCGCGTCGCCGTCCCCCTGCTCGACACGCCCGAACACATCAGGGCCGCGGAGGCCGCCACGCGCGACGGCAACGCGGGATTCATGACGGTGATGCTGGAGGGCCGCTACACCGACGAGTACCTCGCTTCGGCCAGTGGCGGGACACCGCTCTTCACCGACGACGAGCTGCGGATCATCGCCTCACCCCTCGACTTCGTCGGCATCAACGTCTACAAGCCCGGCTGGTACATCGAGCCGGCCGACGAGCCGCCGGGGTACCGGGCGATCCCCCTCAACGCCTCCCACCCGAAGATGCAGGCGAGCTGGCACGTCATCGACCCCGAGGTCATGTACTGGGCCCCCCGCCACATGCAGTCGATCTGGGGCGCGACGTCCATCTACATCACCGAGAACGGCTGCGCCGCATCTGACGTCGTCGCCGACGACGGGCGCGTCTACGACTCCGACCGAGTGATGTTCCTGCGCGCGTTCCTCGCCCAGCTCCAGCGGGCCACCGCAGAGGGGATCCCTGTGCACGGGTACTTCCACTGGTCGGCGCAGGACAACTTCGAGTGGGGAGACGGCTTCGGGACCCGGTTCGGGTTGGTCTACGTCGACTTCGACACCCTGGAGCGGACGCCCAAGCTCAGCGCCGACTGGTTCCGAGAGGCCGCCCGGCGGAACGCCGTGGTGTGACCGGTATGCGTGGGGCCACCTCGGCCCCCGAAGTGCTGCTCGGCCGGCAGCACGATCCTGGAGCGCCGCTCGCACCTTACCCCGCCACGGCATGGACACCGGGTTCCCGGTCTTCGGCACCACGATCATGTTCGGGTTCCGTCCGCGACGGCCTCGACCACGGCATCCTGCCCCCACGGCAGCGACGGGTTCGCACTGTCGTAACCCTCGCCCTCGACACGGGTCCCGAAGGCGATGCCGATGTCGGAACGCGTCGCAGTCGGCGCGGCCTCAGCGGCGTGTACCCGGGATCGAAGGCGACCAGCGCCTCGGGGAACGCCTACCTCAGCTCCTCAAGCGGCGACGGCGAACAGGCGCGTGGCTGAGCGCCTAGCGGTGCATCACACCGTCCAGGCCCGTCCAACGGGGACTCAGGCTCCCCTGTCCACGCAAGAGGCCCGCCCCGCCGAAGCGGTGCGGGCCTCTGACCTGCGACATCTGCGTCGGGATGGCGGGATGTGAACCCACGACCCCTTGACCCCTTGACCCCGGACGCTTCTGGCTGGTCACGTACCGCGCCACCGCGGGTGGGTCAGAGCTTCTCGAGCGAGATGTCCAGCAGCTCCGCCGGGTCCAGCCACATCGACGGGTAGTTGCCGTACCAGCGCTGCACCCCGTCACCATCGACCAGGATGAAGCCGTGACCAGGCAGGCCCGCGTGCATGCCGGTGCCCAGCGTCCCGTACGCCTCGGAGACCGTGCCGTCGTCCAGGGCGAACGGAGCCTCGACGCCCAGCCGCTCGCGGTCGGCATTGATCTGGTCGGCCGTGTTCATGACGATCGGCAGGACCTCGATGCCGGCCTCGGCGAAGCCCGGCTCCTGCTCGATCTTGGCCATCTGGACCAGGCAGGAGTCGCAGCCGGCGCCCTCGTTGAAGTAGAGGATCACGGGGCTGCCGGCGTAGTCCGACAGCGAGACCGTGGAACCGTCGCTCATCGGGAGCGTGAACGGCGTGGCGTCGACCGCCTCGCTGCTCGTCTCCGGGCGGGCCGACAGCAGGGCGGCGACGACGAGCCCGATCAGCATGAGGACGGCGGACAGCGAGGCGATCCGCAGGATCAGGGTCCGCTTGCGCTGCGCCGCCTGCTGTTCCTTGCGCAGCTGCTCGAGCTGCTCCTGGCGCGCCGCCTGGCGCCTGATCGCGGTTCCGGAAGTCATCTCAGTCCTTGTCGTCGAGGGCAGCGGCCGGGGCCGTGCCGGTGGGCGAGGTGGCGTGGCAGCTCGGCTCCTCGGCGGGTGCCGGGGGTGCTGCCGCGGTGGGGTCGGACGCTTCGTGGGCGGGACTGCGCCAGGGAAGGCGTCGCTCGGCGAGCGTGGCCCAGACGAAGACGGCGGCAATCGCGAGGATGCCGGTTCCCTGGATCCACTCCGGGACTGGGGCAAGGAAGTCCTGCACGCCCGCGAAGATGCTGGTGAGCGTCTCGCTGGCCCACGCCTGGGCGGCCGTGCCGCCCGTCATGTCCGTGGACCCGGCGAGGGCGATGATCAAGCCCCCCATGATCACGAACGCGACGGCCACTGCGACGTTGACGGTGTTGGTGGCGATGAGCCGTCCGGCGACCCGGAACCGGACGAGCTTGGCACGCAGGAACCGCTTCTCCCCGAGCTTCGCCTTGTCCCAGACCAGTGCCATCACGAAGAGCGGGAAGACCATGCCGAAGACGTAGGCGACGCCGAGAGCGAAGCCACCGATCGGCGATCCGGAGAGCACGGAGAGCGTCATGACGCCGGCCAGCACGGGAGCGCAGCAGCTCGAGGCGATGCCGGAGAAGACGCCGAGGGCGAAGAAGCTGGCGGTGTCGCCCCGGGTGGTGTCGGGGGCGCGCAGCATCGATGGCATGGACCACATGCGGCCCGAGAGGGCCAGGGCTGCGAGGGCGAACATGAGGATGCCGCCGGCCCAGTACAGAGGCTGGTGGTACTTGGCGATGGCGCCCGACAGCAGGCTCATCCCGAGCGTGATGGGGACCAGGACCAGGCCGAGGCCCGCGGCGAAGACGAACGTCAGGGGCAGCAGCCGCCACCGGCTGTTCTTGACTGCCCCCGCCAGGTAGCTCGGCGCGAGGAACACGATGCAGCAGGGCGCGAAGAGCGCGACGCCGCCGGCGAAGAAGGCAGCGAGGATGCTGCCGGTCGTCAGGAGCTCCGATCCCATCTCAGCGGCCCGCCGTCGCCAGCCGCGCGCCGCGCGACTCGAGGATCTGGATGAGCTTCTTGCGCGGCAGCCGGCCCGAGCTGAGGAACGCGCCGTCGACGAGGACGAGCGGGTTCATCGCCGGTCGGTGTACCGCCACGAGCGTCCGGCCGGTCGGCGAGTCGATGTACACCACCGAGACGTCGATCGCGTACTCGGCGCTCAGCTCGTGCAGCGCCTCCTCGGCGTCGTCGCAGAAGTGGCAGGCCGGGCTGTGCACGAGGGTCACCGCAACGGGCTGCGGGGTCGTGTCTGTTCTCACGAGAACTCCTTCGAGGTGCTGACTCCAGCACTGTCGGGCATCCGCCCCGCGCGGTTGATCTCCCTTTGATTGAGGTTCGATGAAGAGCGCCGCGCGCGGCCCGCGGAGCCGTCCCTGGCCCGGTTGGGTGGCTGACAATGGCACCGTGAGCACATCAACGGGTCCCCTGGCACCGCGCGCCCTGGTCGTCGACGACGAGCCGACGGTGCGC
>JAEZBT010000110.1 GCA_023426865.1 Actinomycetes bacterium | reverse complement strand
GTTTTAAGGTTCGTTTTAGCTTGAGGTCGTGTTTGGAAACTGCTCCAGTTAGCCTAAATTAGTACACTAATTGAACGCTATTAGTGCACTGGATTATAATTCTTGAAAAGGAGAATACAAAATTATTGTCTAAGATGTCATTGAGTTTAAAGATAGATCAGCCAAGATATTAATCAATAAAGAGCTGAATCTTGAATTTTGTGGCGGTAACTGGTGGTTAGTCCCATTTCGCGGAAACACACCAATTTGCGTTTTAATTAAAAGAAAAATGGAAGAGCTATTTACTCACGATAATGGAGGTAGATAAACAGAAATCTTGTGATTGACTTATGAGGTCGCCCTTTTCAAGTTAAAATTGGTCCTACATCTGTTTCCGTCAGCTCTAGTGCAGGCTGGGATGATGCAGCCAATCAAAACAAATATGTTTTCTTTAAACAATGGGACAATGTAGAAAAAATCTGGATAGGTTTCGATTCTTGTGATCTCGATCCTGAATGGAGAAATTCAGTTTTATTTCGTATTTCAAACAATGAGCATATCTTCGTTGGTTCAAATATTTATTCCTTCAAACCTCCCCATGAAATCGTCGAATTCCGTAGCCCAGTTGGCCACAGCGACGTTCCTTATACTTGGGCACTTGACTCTGAAAACAATGCATATTTATTCCAAAATAAGTTGGAATACTTCAAAATCACGGAAGCGATGAAAGAGAATTTTCATGATGCTGCTACATCTGATTTGATTTATGACGAAAATGGAGTGAAACCTGAGTTTAAAGAGAAGAAGCAGACTTCTAGTGATCCATACAAGGAGCTCTGGTTTAATGGCACCATCCCGAAGGAGTCGGTCCACACCTTGCCTATTGTAATAATTCATAATCGTTTGATGTAATAAATCGTTTATTTATTTATGCATTTGTTATCAATAATTGTAATTACATTTAAGAAACCTCGTCACAATCAAAATAGCGAGCTTCTGGAAACCTGAAGTACTCAATTGAGAGTCATCTTATCTTCGGTTTCCGATTATGTTAGGGTAAGCAGTGTGACGTGCTCAAGTTGAACGAATTAAGTAAATTATCGCAAACAAAAGATCGATCCAATAGTTGTAGTGGCGACTTAATCCGGCATTGTTGGTATAAGGAGTTTTGTGTATGTACGAGGTCTCGTGACCACGGCAACCGGAAGTCTCCATTTAATTCGAACAGAAAAGTTGTCAACAAAATAATCTAATCGATTGTCGATGTTGTAAAAATAGTTGAAGAATTTTATTCAAAATAATCAACGATGATCAATCTGACGATTTACAATCTTTGTATATTTTTATTTATTACTATAACGTGTGTACACTCATGTGGGGTAACAACGCATAATGTAATAGCAAATCGAGCCATGAAATGGTTTTTGTCCCAAGGTACTTTCCGACACAACGATTCTATAACTACAACACGCATTAAAATATATCGAAACTTAATCTAACAAATTCTGTAGAATATCCCGAGTATGAGATCCTAATTGAAAAGCACCAAGACGCGTATCAAAACGGTGCAGCTTTTCCAGATTGGGGTTATACCTGCCCTCTTGGAGAATTTTATAACACTTTACCCAACGCATCCGAATATGCCCACTGGGTAATTTCTCGAGATTTCTCGCTCTTACTTCCAGCCTCCATTTCAACATACTACAGTTGAATATATTCGTGAAAAGTACCCGCAGCCATGGTCGGATGCTACCGAAAAACTCGTTGCATTTTTATTCGGAGCAGTCTCTCACTCCATTGCCGATGTTTTGTGGCACGATCTTCCAAACACTGTATATTGGACTCATCAAGGCTTTATTCAGTCTTTAGCCGACGTTAACTTTGCCGGCAATTACGACCGAGCTCATACTGAAGCCGATGTCGGCGGCGAAGTATAATTACTTATGAATCACGTTTAACATTGTAGTTTATGTGTGCTTATGAAGTTGACTTGAGTTTCTTAGTCGGCGAATGGTACTTGCCCAGCGAAGACTTGGCAGCGATTTATCAAAGAGCCAATTTCACTCAAGTAACTCCTCTTATCATTGAAACGTGCAATGCTGAGTTGTACGCCGAAGTTCAAGCAATAAGCAACTTGCCGAGGTACATACACAAAAGCCGACAAACTGTTAATTTCATTAGCGAACTTTTATATCCTCATTTCGCCGAAAAATCACCATTTCTAGTCGATCACTTTCAAGATTGGTGGATCGGTGGAGTTAACGACATGTCGACTTGGACTACTTGGTGTTGGCCATACGTCGAAGACTGGATAGAAAACGGTAAAAACACCATTCTGATATAATTAACTAGTATTAGGACTTAATACCGATATATGTTTAGTGATGGTCAACGAAAGTCATGGATGGCCTGACCCTACCTCTTCGTCTCGATATCGATCGAGAGTTGCCATCGCTGATGCTATGAAGGAATATCGCCAACAAATTAAAGTGAAAAAAACCAAAACAGAACATGGCGTTATTTTCTCTGTACAAGAGAATTTTATGCAACCCACAACTTCAGAGTAAAGAATTTTCCT
>JAEZBT010000199.1 GCA_023426865.1 Actinomycetes bacterium | reverse complement strand
CCGTCCGGCAGGGCGGGCACGCGGACCTCTCCGCGGTGCCGGCGGACGACGTCGACCAGCCGCGCGTCGAGGCCCTCGACCGCCAGCGGAGCGTGCCCGAGCAGGGCGGGGACGGCGTCGGCGGCCGCGGGCATGTCCGGGTAGCCGAGGACCACGAGCACCGCCGCCTCGGGGACGGGCACGAGCGACACGGTCGCGGACAGCACGGTGACCAACGTGCCCTCGGTGCCGACGAGCATCTTCGCCAGGTCCGTGCCGCGCTCGGGCAGCAGGTGCTCGAGCGAGTACCCGGAGACCTGCCGGGAGAACCGGCCGAGCTCGGTGCGCAGCAGCGGCAGGTTCGCCGCGACGAGGTCCGCCAGGCCGGGGACCGGCGCGAGAGCACCGTCGCCACGAGTCGCCGTGAACCGGCGGCCGAGGCCGTCCACCACGTCCAGGCTGACGACGTTGTCCACCGTCCGGCCGTAGGCGACGGCGCGCGGCCCGCACGCGTTGTTGCCGATCATGCCGCCGAAGGTCGCGCGGTTCTGGGTCGACGGGTCGGGGCCGAAGCGCAGCCCGAACGGCTTGGCCGCCTTCTGCAGGTCGCTCATGATCACGCCCGGCTGCACGACGGCGGTGCGCGCCTCCGGATCGATCTCGCCGATCGCGTTCAGGTAGCGGGAGGTGTCCACGACGATCCCGGTCCCGATGGCGTTGCCGGCCACCGAGGTCCCCGCCCCCCGCAGGGTCAGGGGCGTGCCCGTGGTGCGCGCGACCTCGGTGACCGCGAGCAGGTCGTCCGTGTCCCGCGGGACCACGACGACCTGCGGCACCACCCGGTAGTTCGAGGCGTCGGTGCTGTACTCGGCGCGCACACGCGTGCCCGTGTCGACGTCTCCCCGGACGGCGGCGCGCAGGGCACGGACGACGTCCGCGGCCGGTTCGGCGACGGGAGCGGCGGCAGCGGTGGCGGTCACGCGCGCATCCTGCCACGCGGCCCGGTGCCGCCGACTGGGCCCTGTGCGCGCGCGAGCGATCTGACCAGCAGGCGGACGGGAGTCGTCGTCCAGCGGGTGCGGAACGGCCAACGCCGGGAGAGCCTGGACGCTCACCGCCCGGCCGTCGCAGGCCGGCAGACAGGGGGACATCGTGCGCGCACTGACCTGGCAGGGCACCGAGAAGCTGAGCGTCGAGACCGTCCCCGACCCGGCGATCCTCGAGCCGACGGACGCGGTCGTGCAGATCACGTCAACGGCCGTGTGCGGCTCCGACCTGCACCTCTACTCCACGCTCGGGATGTTCATCGACGCCGGCGACGTGCTCGGTCACGAGCCGATGGGCCGGGTGCTCGAGGTCGGGTCGGCGGTGACGAACCTCAAGCCCGGGGACCGCGTCGTCGTCCCGTTCGTCATCGCGTGCGGGCGCTGCTGGATGTGCGAGCGGGGCCTGCCCACGCAGTGCGAGACCACACAGGTGCGCGAGCACTCCAAGGGCGCGGCCCTGTTCGGCTACACCAAGCTCTACGGCCAGGTGCCGGGCGGGCAGGCCGAGTACCTGCGCGTGCCGCACGCCGACCACGGGCCCCTCGTGGTGCCCGACGACGGCTCCCCCGACGAGCGCTGGCTCTACCTGTCCGACGTCGTGCCCACCGCCTGGCAGGGGGTGTCGTACGCGGACGTGCCGACCGGGGGCAGCGTCGTCGTCCTCGGGCTCGGGCCGATCGGGCAGATGGCGGCGCGGATCGCCGCGTACCGCGGGGCCGCCACGGTCATCGGCGTGGACCTGGTCACCGAGCGGTTGCAGATGGCCCGCCGGCACGGTGTCGAGGTCGTCGACCTGCGCGACGTCGTCCTGGACGCGTTGCCCGAGGCGATGCGCGACCTCACCGGCGGGCGCGGCCCGGACGCGGTGATCGACGCCGTCGGCATGGAGGCGCACGGCTCGCCGATCGCCGAGGGGATGGCGAAGGCCACGGCCCTGCTGCCCGACGCCGCGGGCCGCGCGCTCATGGAGAAGGCAGGCATGGACCGGCTCGCGGCCCTGCACGCGGCGATCGCGATCGTGCGTCGGGGCGGGACCCTCTCCCTGTCGGGCGTCTACGGCGGCGCCGCCGACCCGATCCCGATGCTCGAGCTGTTCGACAAGCAGGTGCAGGTCCGGATGGGTCAGGCCAACGTGCAGCACCTGGTCGGCGACGTCCTCCCGCTGGTGGCCCGCGACGACGACCCGCTCGGCGTGCTCGACCTGCGCACGCACCGCGCGTCCCTCGAGGACGCCCCGGCGATGTACGAGACCTTCCAGAAGAAGCAGGACGGCTGCATCAAGGTCGTCCTGGACCCCGCCATGCCGCAGGGCACGGTGGAGCGCACGCCGGTCCCCGGGCCCGCGTAGCCCGTCAGCTCAGCGTGATCGTGGTGCCCGCCAGGGCCTTGCTGACCGGGCACGTGGCCTTGGCCTCCTCGGCGACGCGGCGGAAGTCGGCGTCGTCCAGGCCGTCGGCCGTGCCGGTCACGGTCAGGCGGATGCCCGGGATGTGGAAGCCGCCCTCGGGGTCCGGGGCGAGGTCGACCTCGGCCGTGACGTCGAGGGTCTTCGGCGTCCCGCCCGCCTGACCGAGCAGCGCCGAGAGCTGCATCGCGTAGCAGGAGGTGAGGGCCGCGGCGATCAGCTCCTCCGGACTGGTGGTGCCGTCGGCGTCGTCAGCGGCACGCTTGGGGAAGGACACGGCGAACGTGCCGACGCCCGAGCTGGCGAGCGTGACCTCGCCCGAGCCGTCGGCGAGCGAGCCGGTCCAGGCGGTGCGTGCGGTGCGGGTGGCCATCGGGAACCTCCGTGGGAGCTCGGTGGGTCGGCAGGTCCGGTCGGTCGAGCGGTCCGGTCGGACGGACGGACGGACGGTCCAACCTAACCCGGCCCCGCGGACGTGGCATCAGGAGGTGATCACGGTGGCGAGGCCGGGCAGCGTCCGGCGGGACGACGTCGTCGGCCGACCGGACCGGGTCGAGGCGGCCTTCGCGGCGTGCCCCCGCAGGGGCTTCCTGCCGCCGTCGCAGCGGCGGCACGCGCACCAGGACCAGCCGCTGCCGATCGGGCACGGCCAGACGTCGTCGCAGCCCAGCACCGTGGCGCGCATGCTGCGCATGCTCGACGTCCCGGTGGGTGCGCGGGTGCTCGACGTCGGCGCGGGCTCGGGCTGGACGACGGCGTTGCTCGCGCACCTGGTCGGCCCGTCGGGGTCCGTGCTCGGGGTCGAGCTCGAGCCGGAGCTCGCCGAGTGGGGCGCCGGCAACCTCGCGGCGACCGGCCAGGGCTGGGCGCGGATCGTGCTCGCGCGCCGCCACGTGCTGGGCGTGCCCGAGGAGGGCCCGTACGACCGGATCCTCGTGTCGGCGGAGGCCCGCGAGCTGCCCACGGCGCTCGTGGACCAGCTCGGCCCGGACGGGCGGATGGTCGCGCCGGTCTCCTGGGGCCTGGACGTGGTGCAGCGCACCGCCGACGGCGTGACGATCACCCGCCACGAGGGCTACCGCTTCGTCCCCCTCCGCTGACGCCTGTGGAGCGTTCCTCCCGCGAGTGGAGCGTTCCTCCCGCGAGTGGAGCGAACTCGACCGACACGCCCGCGTGTCGCGTCGGTTTCGCTCCACTCACGGGACAGCCCCCGGGCGCCGGTGCGCGTGACGGCCGAGGGCCCGGCCCGCCTG
>JAEZBT010000172.1 GCA_023426865.1 Actinomycetes bacterium | reverse complement strand
CCGCGATGCTCCTCGAGGAGCGCGACCGGAGGCGGGAGGAGCGTGCGGGCGTGGCGCTGCCGGGCCACCTGGCGGCGTCGGCCGTCGTGCGGCTGGCGGCCGACCCCGAGGCGTTCGCGCTCCAGCTGCGCCGGCCGGTGCCCCAAGAGCCCTCGGCCCGGGCGCGGCGTGGCACGGCCTTCCACGCGTGGGTCGAGCGCTACTACGGCGCGGCCGCGTTGGTCGACGTCGATGCCCTGCCCGGCGCCGACGACGACGCCGGTGAGGACGCCGAGCTCGCCGCCCTCCAGGCGCGGTTCCTCGCGTCCGAGTGGGCGTCGCGGACCCCGGTGGCAGTGGAGGTGGACGTCGACACCCCGGTGGGGGACGTCGTCGTGCGGTGCCGGATCGACGCGGTGTGCGCCGTGCCCGACGGCGGCGTGGGCGTCGTCGACTGGAAGACGGGCCGGCCGCCGCGCGACCCGGCCGCGGTGCGCGCGCGCGAGCTCCAGCTCGCCGCCTACCGGCTCGCCTGGGCCCGGCGCACGGACGTGCCCGTCGAGCGGGTTTCGGCCGCGTTCGTGCACGTCGGAACGGGTGAGACCATCCGGTCCACCGCCGACGTCGACGCGCTCGCCGGAGCGCTCGAGGCGGCTCAGGCGGGCTGAGGCTCGTCGTCCGGCTCGGTCGGCTCCTCCGCCGGCTCGTCCTCGGTCGGCTCCTCCGCCGGCTCGTCCGGCTCCTCGTCCGCCTCGTCCGCCTCGTCCACGGGCGCCCACTCCGAGGTGACCTCGGCCTCGGGCGTCCAGTCCGCGGCGTCGCCGGGCGTCTCGCCCTCCTCCGGTGCCCAGCTGTCCTCGGGGGCCGAGCCCTCCGGGGGCGCCCAGCTGTCCTCCGCCGCCCGGTCGTCCTCCGGGGTCCAGCCCTCCTCGTCGGCGGTCCAGGCGGCCTCGGTCACGACGACGGGGGCCTCGTCGGCGGCGGTCTGCTCGGCGAGCTCGGCGAGCATCGCCGTCGCGTCGTCGACGATCGCCTGGTCCTCCATGTGCACGCCGTGCAGGAGCCAGCGGGCCAGCGCCAGCTCGCCGGCCAGCAGGGCACGCTCGCCGAGCGCCGGGTCGCGCAGCTCGGTGCGGCGCAGGTTGTACGCCTCGACGATGGCGTCGACCGCCTCGTGCGGGGCGGCCACGAGCAGCCACGCGAGGTCGTCGGCGGGGTCGGCGACCTTGGCCTCCGACCAGCCCAGCACGGCCACGGGCTGCTCGGCGCTGCACAGGATGTGGTCCGCGGACAGGTCGCCGTGCACGACCACCGGCCGGAACCGCCACATGGCCACGTCCTCCAGCGCGCGCTCCCAGCGACGCAGCAGCGACGCCGGGACCCGTCCGGTCCGCGCGGCCTCGTCGACCTCGGCCAGGCGTCGACGCCGGTACTCGTCCGCCTCGTACACGGGCAGCCCGGCGTCCTCCACGGTCGACGGGGGCAGCTCGTGGATGGCGGCGATCGCCCGCCCGACCTCGGCGGCCAGGCCCGGCCCGGGGCCCAGGTGCTCCAGGTGCAGGGCGCGTCCGGGCAGCTGCGGGCTGACCACGGCCCGCCCGCCCTCCGGGAGCTCGACGAACCCGGCGGGGCGTGGCACGTCGAAGGGCAGGAGGCCCGCGTCGACGTGCGCGCCCAGGCCCTCGAGCAGCGCGGTCTCGGCCTCGAGCGCGGCGCCGGCCAGCGGGTTCTGCGGCGCGCGGACCACCCAGCGGCGGCCCTCGGCGTCGATGACCACGGCTGCATCGACCCCCGTGGCGGGGTTCCGCGGACGGCGGACGTCGACGGCGTCGAGGCCCGGCACGGCGACGGTCGCGAGCGCGGCCAGGGCGAGCGGTGAACGGGGCACGTCCCCACGCTAGGTGCCGCGCGCCGTCGGCGGGAGCAGGAAGCGGGCGTGTCTCGCCTACGGTAGGGGCGTGCACACCCTGCCGCTGGCGCGCTCGGTCGTCGATCCGGCGGCGCACCGTCGCGCCGAGCCGGGCCTGATCGACGAGCTGTGGGCCGACCCCGCGACCCGCGTCCTGGTCGTGCACGAGGGCCGCCTGCCCCTGACCGATGACGGCGCCCGCCTCGACCTGCGCGACCCCGCGCGGCTGCGTGGTCTGGCCCCGGGGGAGGGCGACGCGGTCTGGGTCTTCCTGGGCCAGTGCGACGAGCGCGCGTACCTCGCGGCCCTGCTCGCCGACCTGCCGGCGGAACCCGGCACGCTCGAGGGCGTGCCCGCCGCGGACGACGTCGCAGGCTGGCTGGCGCAGGCACGCTGGGGCCGGCTGCGCGACGTGGGCCATGCGCTCGGCGACCGGGACGCCGACCTCGCGACGACGGCCGTCGCGCTCGCGGAGTGGCACGCGCGGCACCCGCGCTGCGCCCGCTGCGGAGCGTCGACCCGTCCGGTGCAGGCGGGCTGGGTGCGACGCTGCCCTGAGGACGGAGCCGAGGACTACCCGCGTACCGATGCCGCGGTGATCATGGCGGTGACCGACGACGCGGACCGGATCCTGCTCGCGCACGGCGCGCACTGGCCGGAGCACCGGTACTCGACGCTCGCGGGGTTCGTCGAGCCGGGGGAGTCGCTCGAGACGGCCGTCCGCCGCGAGGTGGTCGAGGAGACGGGCGTCGTCGTCGACGAGGTCACCTACGTGGCGAGCCAGCCGTGGCCCTTCCCGGCGTCGCTCATGCTCGGCTTCCGCGCGCACGCGACGACGACGGGCGTCGCGGTGGACGGCCAGGAGCTGACCGACGCGCGGTGGTTCACGCGCGCAGAGCTCGCGGCCGCGCTGGCCGCCGGCGAGGTGCTGCTGCCGATGCGCACGTCGATCGCGCTCGCGCTCATCGAAGACTGGTTCGGCGGCACCCTGCCGGCGAGCCCGGTGCCCGCGAGCGCCTGACGCGCGCTCCCGGACGCCGCGCGTCAGACGCCGAGGCGCTCGGTGACCTGGCGCAGCGACGGGTTCGTGGCGGCCGAGCCGTCGGGGAACAGCACGGTCGGGACGGTCCGGTTGCCGCGGTTCACCTGCTCGACGAGGTCCGCGGCGTCGGGGTGCTCCTCGATGTCGACCTCCTGGTACGCGACGCCGGCGTCGTCCATCTGGGCCTTGAGCCGGCGGCAGTAGCCGCACCACGTGGTCGTGAACATGGTGACGGTGCCGGTCACCGGCAGGTGCGGCGTGCGCAGGTCGGTCACGTGCTGCTCCCTAGTCATGGGATGACCAGGGTAGGTCGCTCCTCGGCGGTGCGCACGTCCCGCGTCCGGGTGAAACCGCCCGCCGGGCTGTCGGCCGGGGCTGGGAGACTGTCACCGATGTCCCCCGACCCGCGATCCGCCCCCCGCCTCGACGGCGGGCCCGGCGAGCGTTCCGCCGACGCGCTGCTCGCCCACCTCGACCCCGACCAGCGGGAGGTCGCGCTCGCGCTGACCGGCCCGGTCTGCGTCCTCGCGGGCGCCGGCACCGGCAAGACGCGCGCGATCACGCACCGCATCGCGTACGGCGTGCGCACGGGCACCTACCCCGCCACGAGCGTGCTCGCGGTGACGTTCACGGCCCGCGCAGCGGGGGAGATGCGGACCCGGCTCCGCGAGCTCGGCGTCGCGGGCGTGCAGGCGCGGACGTTCCACGCGGCCGCGCTGCGCCAGCTCTCGTACTTCTGGCCGCAGGTGGTCGGCGGCGCGCCGCCGCGCATCCTTGAGCACAAGGCACCCGCGGTGGCCGAGGCGGCGCGATCCCTCGGGCTGTCCGTGGACCGGCTGACCGTACGCGACCTCGCCTCCGAGATCGAGTGGTCCAAGGTCTCGCTGGTCCCGGCCGACGACTACGTGCGCGCCGCGGCGGCGACCGACCGTCCGTCGCCGGCCGGCTTCGACAGGTCGACGGTCGCGCGTCTCATCGCGGCGTACGAGGAGGTCAAGGACGCCCAGGGCTTCGTCGACTTCGAGGACGTCCTGGTGATGCTCGGGCACATGCTCGAGAGCCGCCGCGACGTGGCTGAGCAGGTGCGCTCGCAGTACCGGCATTTCGTCGTCGACGAGTACCAGGACGTCTCGCCCGCGCAGCAGTACCTGCTCGACCAGTGGCTCGGCGGCCGGCACGAGCTGTGCGTCGTCGGCGACCCCAACCAGACGATCTACTCGTTCACCGGCGCCACCCCCCACCACCTGCTCACCTTCTCCGCCAAGCACCCGGGCGCGACGGTCGTCCGGCTGGTGCGCGACTACCGCTCCACGCCGCAGGTGGTCGACCTGGCGAACCGCGTGCTGACGGCGACGCGACGCCCCGGCGACCCTGTCCCGCTGCACCTCGTGGCGCAGCAGCCCGACGGGCCGCAGGTCCGGTTCACGGCGTACGACGACGACGAGGCGGAGGCCGCCGGGGTGGCGGCGCGCGC
>JAEZBT010000171.1 GCA_023426865.1 Actinomycetes bacterium | reverse complement strand
GCGTAGCCCGACGCGCCGTCGCGCTGCGGCCCGGCGACGACGGTGCCGCCCGCCCCGGTCGCCGTGCTCACGGCGGCGTCGAGGTCCGCGACCGCGAAGTAGGGGATCCACACGGGCGGCAGGCCGGCGTTCTCGCCGCGCGCGTAGCAGATGCCGGCCGCGGGCTCGCCGTCGGCGCTCGCCATCGTCCAGTCCTCGTAGCCGTCCATGGGGGCCGGCTCGGCCGTCCAGCCGACGACGCCGGCGTAGAAGTCGCGGACGGGTGCTGCGTCGGGGACGGACAGGTCGAGCCACGCCATGGCGCCGAGCGTCGGGCCGTGGTGGTGCCCCTCGGGGTCGTGCGCGTGGCCGTCGTGTGCGTGGCCGTCGTGGTGGTGGTCGTGCTCGGTCATGGCTGCTCCAGGGATCGGGCGGGTGTCGGCCGGGGCACCAGCATGGTCGGCGGGCGTACGCACGGCCAGCGCGGACGCCGGCGTCGGCCGCCGCGGGTCTCGACGCCGGGCGCGGCTGACCGGCATGATCGGCGTTTCGACCGGTCATGAACGTGCAAACAGGGGGTGGGGCGATGCTGCGGGCCCGACGAACGGCGGTGCCGGGGGTGCTGGCCGCCCTGGTGGTCCTGCTCGGTGTGGCGGGCTGCACCGGCGACACGGAGTCGGACACCGACTCCGTCGGCGCCGGGGCGCCCGAGGAGTCGCCCCTGGACGACGCCGAGCTGGGCGGCGGCGAGCTCCCGGGCACGGACGGCGGCCCGGCGACGTGCGCCGCCGACGCGGAGGCCGTGACCCCGGCGGAGGCGGCGTCGAGCTTCCCGGACAACCCCGACACCGTGTGGACCGTGGAGGACTCCGAGGCCACCGACGGGCAGGCCTGGGTGCAGGCGGTGCCGGACACGGACGCCGTCGGCTACCCCGCCTTCCGCTTCGTCTACGCGTGCGCGGACGACGGTCCGGACCTGCTCGGTGTCTACGCGGCGGAGGCGGCCGGCTGGGTGCTCCTGTTCACGACCGACGCGGCGGGCGCGGGCGCGCTCGAGCCGTCGATGGACTGATCGGACTCCGACCGATGGCGTGGATCGAAGGGCCGGACGAGGCCGGGCCCGAGGTGCGGGCGCTCTTCGACGCGGACCGGGAGGCGCTCGGGTTCGTGCGGGGATACACCCAGGTGTTCGCCCATCGGCCCGCCGTGTACGCGGCGTGGGCGCAGCTCAACGGGGCGGTCAAGGCCTCGATGGACCTGAGGACCTACGAGCTCGCCACGGTGGCGGCGGCCCGCCGGCTCCGGTCCAGCTACTGCTGCCTCGCGCACGGGCAGGTGATGGTGCGCCGGGGGATGCTCGACGCGGAGGGCCTGCGCTGCGCGGTCGCCGACGAGCCCACCGACCAGCTCTCCGAGCGCGACCGTGCGGTCATGGCGCTCGCGGACGCCGTCGCCGCGGGCGCGGCCGACATGACCGCGGACCAGCTGGCGCCCCTGCGTGCCCTGGGCATGCCCGACGACGAGATCCTGTCCGTCGTGCTGGCGGCCGCGGCCCGGTGCTTCTTCTCCACGGTGCTCGACGCGGTCGGCGCGCAGCCCGACCGCGACTTCCTTGAGCTGCCCGAGGCATTGCGGGCGGCGCTCGTCGTCGGGCGACCGATCGCCGGCGAGGACGAGACGGTGCGTCTCACGCCCTGATCATGTCGCCGGACCTGCGGATCTGGCACCGTGGCCGGACGGGGTCGCCGAGGGTCAGCGCTTCTTCGGCGGCCTGGCCGGACCCTCGGCGCCGCGCGAGGCGGCCCAGATGTCGATCCCGGCGTCCACGGCGTGCTGGTCGATCGTCGCGAGCTCCGCCTCGGAGAACTCCAGGTTCGCCAGGGCGCCCAGGTTCTGCTCGAGCTGCTCGACGTTCCGGGCGCCCATGACCAGCGACGTGACGCGGGAGTCGCGCAGCGCCCAGGCCAGCGCCATCTGGGCCAGGCTCTGGCCCCGGTCGCGGGCCATCGCGTCGAGGGCGCGGACGTGCGTCAGCGCCTGCTCGGTGAGCAGGGTCGGCGGGAGCGACGAGCTGCGTGCGGCCCGCGAGTCGTCCGGGACGCCGTCGAGGTACTTCGTGGTGAGCATGCCCTGCGCGAGCGGCGAGAAGGCGATGACGCCGACGCCGAGCTCCTCGACCGTGTCGAGCAGGCCCTCGGTCTCGATCCACCGGTTGAGCATCGAGTACGACGGCTGGTGGATGAGCAGGGGGGTGCCGAGGTCGGCGAGGATCGCGGCGGCCCGGCGGGTGTCGGCGGGGGAGTAGCTGGAGATGCCGGCGTACAGGGCCCGGCCCGAGCGCACCGCGGTGTCGAGCGCGCCCATGGTCTCCTCGAGCGGCGTCGTCGGGTCGAAGCGGTGGCTGTAGAAGATGTCGACGTAGTCCACGCCCATCCGGGCGAGCGACTGGTCGAGGCTCGCGAGCAGGTACTTCCGCGAGCCGCCGCCCTGGCCGTACGGGCCGGGCCACATGTCGTACCCGGCCTTGGTGGAGATGACGAGCTCGTCGCGGTACGGCGCGAGGTCCTCGCGCAGGATGCGACCGAAGTTGACCTCGGCCGCGCCGTAGGGCGGGCCGTAGTTGTTCGCCAGGTCGATGTGCGTGATGCCGGCGTCGAACGCCCGGCGCACGATGGCGCGCTGCGTCTCCAGCGTCGTCCGGTCGCCGAAGTTCTGCCACAGCCCGAGCGAGAGCAGCGGCAGGTCCAGCCCACTCCGGCCGGTGCGGCGGTAGGTCATGGCGTCGTAGCGGCCGTCGTCGGCGAGGTACGTCATGGGCGCAACTCTGCCACCCGTCGCGACGGCCGGGACGAGCGCGCGAAGCCGAATGCCCCTGACGTGCCGAAACCCTCCCGTCGGCCCGGCAACCGCGCCATCATGATCAGAAGGATCAGCGCGTGGTCGTGGGGGCGCCATGGGTACTGATGCCGAGCGTGCCGCACGCGGCACGCGCGAGATGGCCCGGCGCCTGCGGGCCGTCCCCGGCCTGCCAGGGACCTCGGCCGTCCTCGCGGTGATGCTCCTCGGGCTCGTTGTCGTCCAGGCCGTGCCCGCGCTGGACGGCATCGTCGGGGCCGATGCCTACGTGCCGCTGCACCTCGCCCTCGAGACGTCGTCCATCGTCATCGCCGCGCTTGTCTTCGCCGCGAGCTGGAGCCTGCGACGGACCGACCGCTCGCACGCGTCGCTGCTGGTGGGGTCCGCGTTCCTCTTCGTCGCCGTGACGGACTTCTCGCACGCCCTCTCCTACCCCGGCATGCCCGACTTCGTGACGCCGAGCGGGCCGGAGAAGGCCATCCACTTCTGGCTCGTCGCCCGCGTCGTCGCGGCGCTGGCGCTCCTCGGGGCGGTGGTGCTGCCCGTGCGGCCCGCCAGAAGGCCGGCGGCACGCTACGGGCCGGTCGTCGTGTTCGCGCTGCTGGCCGCGGCCGTCAACGCGCTCGTGCTCCTGCGTCCGGAGATCCTGCCCGACGTCTTCGTCCCGGGCCAGGGCCTGACCACCTTCAAGGTGGCGACCGAGGCGCTCATCGTGGTCGTCAACGTCGCCTCCGCCGCGCTCCTGGTCCGGCGGAGGCGTCGTGCGCCGGCGCGCAACGACGCAGCCCTGCTCGGCGCCATCTGCGCGATGGCGATGAGCGAGTACCTGTTCACGCTCTACGCCGACATGACGGACGTCCTCAACCTGCTGGGACACGTCTACAAGGTGGTCTCTTACGTGTTCCTGTACCGGGCGATGTTCGCCTCGGGGATCGAGGCGCCGTACGTCGAGCTGGAGGTGTCGCGCGGCAAGCTCCAGGGCACGCTCGACGCCCTGCCGGACCTGCTCTTCGAGATCGACGCCTACGGGCGGATCTACGACGTCAACGAGCCGTGCGCCAGGGTGCTCGGGATCAGGCCCGAGGCGCTGGCCGGCGCGCGGCTGCACGACTACCTCGGGCCGGGAGCCGCGGAAACCTTGGCGGCGGCCCTCGACGAGGCCCGCGAGGCGGGCACGTCACGCGGAGCGCGGTACGAGCTGCGCACGCTCGAGGGCCCACGCTGGTACGAGGTCTCGGCGGCGCGCAAGGGTGGGGCGGGCGGCCCGGGCGCCCGTTTCGTCGTCCTGTCGCACGACATCGCCGGGCTGCGGTCGGCCGAGCTCGAGGTGGTGCGCCTCGCCAACCTCTACGCCGGCCTCATCCGGGCCAACGAGGCGTTCGTGCACGCGGCGGCTCCGCGGGACCTGCTGCCGCGCATCTGCGACGAGGTCGTGCGGGCCGGCGGTCTGTCGATGGCGTGGTTCGAGCTGGACCTGGGCGAGGACGTCCCGCTCCGGGTGGCCTCGCTGCGGAGCCCTGACCCCGGTCTCCCCGCCGTGGAGTCCGAGCTCCCACCGGAGCTGCGGACCGCCGTCGACACCCTGGAGCTCCCGCTCGCGGTGCGTGCCGCGGCCGACGACGCCCCGGTCTGGTGCGACGACCTCCTGGCCGATCCGGACGTGGGAGCCTGGCGCGGACTCGCCGAGCGGTTCGGCTGGCGCGCGTGCGTGTCGTTGCCCCTGCAGTCGGGCGGTGCGGTCGCGGGCACGGTCACGTTGCTCGGGCAGGACCGGGGTTTCCACGACAGGACGCGGTCGCTGCTGACGAACCTGGCCCGGGACGTGGACTTCGCCCTGCGCAGCTTCGACCGGGAGCGGCGCCGCCGGGAGACGGAGCGCGACCTGGCGGACTCGCGGAACCTGCTCGCGACGGTGCTCGACACGGCACCCGTCCGGATCTTCTGGAAGGCCCTCGACCTCCGCTACGCCGGCTGCAACCTGGCCTTCGCGCGCGACGCCGGGCTGCGGTCGCCCGCCGACGTCGTCGGGCTGCGCGACGAGGCGATGCCGTGGCGCGACCGGGCCGACGAGATCCAGGCGAGCGACCTCGAGGTCCTCGCGACGGGCGAGCCGAGCCTCGCCTACGAGGCGTCGCAGACGCGTGCGGACGGGTCCGTCATCTGGCTGCGGGCGTCGAAGGTGCCGCTGCGGGACGCGGCCGGCGCGCCGCTCGGCCTGCTCGGCGTCTACGAGGACATCACCCTGAGCCGCGAGGCGGAGCAGGCGGTGCGACGCAGCGAGGCCGACCTCAACGTGGCCCAGTCGATCGCGCAGGTCGGCAGCTGGCGGTACGAGGTCGCGACCGGCCGCGTGGAGGCGTCGACGGAGTGCCACCGGATCTTCGGCCTCTCCGCGGAACGGCTGAACACCGCCGCCGTCCTGGCCGCGCTGCACCCGGACGACCGCGACGCGGTGCTCGACCACGCCCGGAGCGGGCGCTCGTTCGAGTGCGAGTTCCGGATCCTCGTCGACGACCACGTCCGCTGGGTCAGTGCGCGTGCGAAGGTCCAGTCCGACGGCGACGGCAGGCCGCAGCTCGTGTTCGGCACGGCGCAGGACGTGACCGCGCGCAAGGTGTTCGAGGACCGCGTGCACTACCTCGCGCACTTCGACACGCTGACCGGCCTGCCCAACCGGAGCCAGCTCGACGACCTGCTCTCGTACGTCCTCGGCCGGGTGCCCGGCGGCGAGCAGGTCACGCTCATGTTCCTCGACCTCGACCACTTCAAGGACGTGAACGACAGCCTCGGGCACAGCGTCGGTGACGCGCTCCTCGTCCAGCTCGCGGCCCGCCTGCGCTCGGCCCTGCGCGACGAGGACGTCGTCTCCCGGCTCGGCGGTGACGAGTTCATCGTCATGGCGCCGCACACGGACGGGCGGCGAGCCGCGGTGGTGGCCCAGAAGCTGCTCGGCGCCATGGCGGAGCCGTACGTCATCGACGACTACGAGCTGCACCTCACCGCGTCGATCGGCATCGCCCTGTACCCCAAGGACGGGACGACGCTGGACACGCTGTCCCGCAGCGCCGACGTCGCGATGTACCGGGCCAAGCAGGACGGGCGGAACTGCTACCGCTTCTTCACGCCCGCGATGCAGGAGCGGTCCGCCCGCAACCTCCAGCTCGTCAATGACCTGCGGCACGCCCTCGACCGCGACGAGCTGCGCCTGGTCTACCAGCCGCAGCTCGCCGTCGCGGACGGTCGGCTCGTCGGGGTCGAGGCGCTGCTGCGGTGGACGCACCCGCAGCTCGGCAGGATCGCACCGGCGGAGTTCATCCCGGTCGCCGAGGACAGCGGCTTGATCCTCGGCATCGGGGAGTGGGTGATCCGACGCGCCGTCGCGCAGCTTCGGTCCTGGCGGGACGACGGCCTGCCGGAGATGCTCATGGCCGTCAACCTGTCCGCCGTGCAGTTCCGTCACGCGGAGCTGCCCCAGGCCGTGAGCCGCATCCTCGCCGAGGAGGACGTCGCCCCGGAGCACCTCGTGCTGGAGCTCACCGAGGGTGTCGCGATGCACGACCCGCGGACGGCGATCGACCTCATGCACAACCTCGAGGCGCGGGGCGTCCGGCTGGCGATCGACGACTTCGGCACCGGCTACTCCTCGCTGAGCTACCTGCAGGAGTTCAGCGTGTACAAGCTCAAGGTCGACCAGTCGTTCGTGAGCGACCTCGGCGCCCGCCCGGAGAACCGCGCCATCGTCACGACGATCCTGGAGATCGCGAGGAACCTGAGCCTGGCGACGATCGCCGAGGGCGTGGAGACGGCCGAGCAGTTCGCGTTCCTGCGGGAGCAGGGCTGCGACGAGGTGCAGGGCTTCCTTCTCGGCCGCCCGATGCCGCCCGCCGATCTCGAGGCGTACGTGCGGGGACGCGGCCCGTGGACGGGGATCGACGCGTGGTTGGCGACCTCGTCGAGCGGCGCCGACCGGTGACCGGCGCCTGAGCCGCTCAGCCGCGACCGAACAGCTCCGCGACCGCCGTCGAGAAGAGGTCGGCGCCCTTGATCCGGCTGGTCTCCTCCGGGCCGACGACCTCGCGCCCGCCACCGGGGACGCCGAGCTGCGACGCGCCGCCCTGCGGCCCGAGCGGCAGGACGATGCGCTCGTCGGCCGCCTTGTGGCGGGCGCTGGGCTTGCGACCTGCGATGAGGTCGGTGATGTTCTGCGCGACGACGGCGGCGTGCTCCGCGGCCGCCGAGGCCCGCTTGCTCTCCGGCACGTCGGTGATGTCGCCGACGGCGAAGACCTTCTCCTGCCCGACGACGTTGAGCGCGTCGGTGACGCGCAGCCGACCGTCGGGGCGGCGTGCCGCGGCCAGGTCCTCGTCGAGGTAGCCGGTCTGGGGCCGCGAGCCGAAGCACCGGAACCACATCTGCGCGGTCACGGGGACGCGCTCGGTGGTCTCGACCTCGAAGGGCGCGTAGGTGCCGACGTCGACCGGCGGGTGGTAGGCGAGGCGGGCCCCGGTGACGAACTCGACGCCGCGCTCCGCGAGCTCGCCGCGGACGGCGGCGCGGAGCCCGGGCAGGAAGTCGCCGACGGTCAGGACGTCGTCGGCCTGGTCGACGACGGTCACGGCCAGCTCCGGGAAGGCCGAGGTCAGCTCGCCGGCCAGCTCGAGGCCGACGGGACCGCCGCCGACGACGAGCACGCGCTCGCACCGGGCAAGGTCCTCGCGCAGGCGCTGGAGCCGCGCGACGGCCACGGCGGACTCGTCCTCGAGGAACTTGGCCGGGAAGGGGTAGGCCGTGCCGGTGGCGAGGACGAGGTAGTCGGGCTGCACCGACTCGTACGGCGAGAGTTCGACGCGGCGCGGGGAGACGCGCCGGGCCCAGTCCTGCACGACGCGACCGCGGCGCAGGAGCTGGTCGTAGGGGTAGAAGACGCGGTCCTGCCAGGCGGGGTCGACGACGGCGCGCAGGGCGGCGCTGGAGTGCACGAAGGCGTCCTTGGGCTCGACGAGCACCACGTCGGCGACGTCGTCGAGGCGCTTGGCCACGCTCGCCCCGCCGTAGCCGCCTCCGACCACCACCACGCGTGCCATCGGTTCCCCTCGCCGTCCGCCGTTTCACCGGTCCGTGTCGTTCGCGGCCATCGTGCCACGACCACCGTCCGACGGCGGACGGCGCCCCCCCCCCCCCCCGGGGGGGGGGGGCCGGGGGGGGCGGGGGGGG
>JAEZBT010000057.1 GCA_023426865.1 Actinomycetes bacterium | reverse complement strand
GGCGCCCCGCCCCCCCCCGCCCCCCCACCGCCGTGCCATCGTCCGCCCGATCAGCCGGGCGCCCGCCCCGCAGCACGGCCCGCCGACGCCGCAAGGCCCTCCTGGGCGCCCTCGGCGTCGTGGGCTTCGGGGCGACGTGGGAGCTGGTCTCGCGCACCGGCATCGTCGAGCAGGAGTACGTGCCACCGTTCACGACGACGGTGTCCCGCCTGGTCACCGAGCTCGGGACCGCGAAGCTCTGGTCGGTGCTCGGCGACACGGTGCTCACCTGGGCGATCGGCCTGGCGATCTCGGTGTCCGCGGCCCTCGTGCTCGGCACCGTCATCGGGCTCGTGCCGTTCCTGCGCCGGGCCACCCACACCACGGTGGAGTTCCTGCGACCGATCCCGTCGGTCGCGATCATCCCGCTCGCGGTCCTGCTCGCCGGGCTGTCGCGCGAGGCGGCGCTCATCGTCGTCGTCTACGCGCCGTTCTGGCAGGTGCTGATCCAGGTCATGTACGGGATCGCTGACGTCGACACCGTCGCCCGCGACACCGCCCGCAGCTTCGGCCTGGGCCGCTGGCACCGGCTGCGACACCTCGTGCTCCCGACGGCGCTGCCGTACGTCATCACCGGCTTCCGGCTCGCGGCGTCCATCGCCCTCGTGCTCACCATCACGGCGGAGTTCGTCATCCAGAACCCCGGCATCGGCCGGCAGATCGAGGTGTACCGCTTCGCGCAGGACGCCCCCGGGCTGTATGCGCTCGTCCTGGTCACCGGCCTGCTCGGGCTGCTGGTGAACCTCGGCACCCGGGCCATCGAGCGGCGGGTCCTGCACTGGCACCCGTCCGTCCGCAGGGAGGGCCCGCAGTGAGCACCACGACCGAGCGTCCCGGGACGCCGCCCGCCGCCCACGCGCCCGACCGGCCGAGGACCACGACCCTGCGCCGCGCCGCGGCCTCCGTCGGCTTCGCCGCCGGGCTGCCCGTCCTGCTCGTGCTCGGCTGGGCCCTGGTCACGCGCGACACGGCGAACCTGTACCTGCCCTCGCCCGCGCGCGTGGCGACCGCGTTCGTCGACACGTGGCTCGACCCGGACACCCTCACCCGCGACGTGCTGCCGAGCCTGACGCGCTTCGGCATCGGGGTCCTGGCCTCCATCGCCATCGGCATCGTGGCAGGCACGCTCATCGGATCGACGCCCTGGCTGCGCGCCCTCCTCGAGCCCATGCTCGAGTTCTTCCGCGCCGTCCCGCCCGTGGTGCTCGTGCCGGTCCTCATGCTCGTGCTCGGCATCGGCGACTCGATGAAGCTCGCCGTCATCGTCTCCGGCAGTGTGTGGCCGGTCCTGCTCAACACCGTCGAGGGCGTGCGGGCCATGGACCCCGTCCTGGCCGACACCTCGCGGTCCTACCGGATCCGCGGGGCGCTGGCGTACCGCTACTTCATCCTGCCCGCGGCCAGCCCGCAGATCATGGCGGGTGTCCGGCTGAGCCTGTCGATCGCGCTCATCCTCATGGTCATCTCGGAGATGTTCACCGCGTCGTCCGGGCTGGGCTGGCAGATCGTCTACTTCCAGCGACAGTTCATGATCGCCGAGATGTGGAGCGGCACCCTGCTGCTCGGCCTCATCGGGGTGGTCGTCGCCGCCGTCTTCCACCTCGTGGAGCGGCGGGTCCTGCACTGGTACCACGGCTCAAGAGAGGTGGCACGTGGCTGAGCGCTCCGTCCTGCTGTCCGTCCAGGACCTCAAGAAGACCTACGTCAGCGCGACCGGGCCCGTCGAGGCCATCGGGTCGATCACGTTCGACGTCCGCCCCGGCGAACTCGTCTGCATCGTCGGCCCGTCGGGCTGCGGCAAGACGACCCTGCTCAAGTGCCTGTCCGGCCTCCTGGCCCCCACGGCGGGCAGCGTCTCGCTCGACGGCGCCGCAGTGACCGCGCCGCCGCGCACGATGTCCGTCGTCTTCCAGGAGTACGGGCGCAGCCTCTACCCCTGGCTGACGGTGCGCGACAACGTCGCCCTGCCGCTACGTGCGCGCGGGATGGCACGTGCCGAGCGCACGACGGCCGTCGAGCGGGCCCTGGAGGAGGTCGGCCTGTCCCAGGTGCTGCACAAGTACCCGTGGCAACTGTCCGGCGGCATGCAGCAGCGCGTCGCCATCGCCCGGGCCGTGGCGTACCAGCCGGAGATCCTCGTCATGGACGAGCCGTTCGCGGCCGTCGACGCCCAGACCCGTGCCGATCTCGAGGACCTCGTGCGGCGCGTCTGGCAGGACCTCGGCGTCACCGTGCTCTTCGTGACCCACGACATCGACGAGTCGGTGTACCTGGGCGAGCGGGTGCTCGTGCTCTCGAGCTCGCCGACGTTCGTCCAGGAGGACCTCGCGATCGACCTCCCGGCCGAGCGCGACCAGCTCACGACGCGCGCGCTGCCGCGGTTCACCGAGCTGCGCACGCACGTGTACGAGCAGATCCAGCGGGCCAAGCGCGCGGAGGCCGCTCCCGCCCGCTGATCAGCCGGCAGCCCCTGGCCGCGCGCCCGGCCCCTCGACGGGTGGGCGCGCGGCCAGCACCATCGTCAGGAGCCGCTGGAGCGCGACGCGCTCGTCCGCGGTCAGCGGTGCGGTCAGGACGGCGTCCACGCGGGCGGCGTCGGCCATCGCGCCGCACAGCGT
>JAEZBT010000118.1 GCA_023426865.1 Actinomycetes bacterium | reverse complement strand
GGCGACGAGGCCCCCACGCGCGGGCTCAGGGGATCAGCCCGCGAAGGACGGCGCGGCCAGGACCGGCTGGGCGGCCTTGGCGCTGTCGACGATCACCGGCGGGGTCACCACAGGCGGCGTCACCACGGGCGGCGTCACCACCGGCGGCGTCACCACGGGCGGGGTCTCGACCGGCGGGGTCACGGGGACGTCGGGCGCACACTCGGGGACGGCCACGTAGCGCGACAGGTCGCGGTGGCGCGCGTTCACGATGGGCGGCCAGCGGAGCACACCGGTGTTGCTGCGGCGGTCCACCACGTTCGGGACGGCGCTCCGCTCGAGGCCGCGGGTCTGGTCCTCCTGGACGGCCCAGCCGTCGCCGCACACGTCCGAGGGCAGGAGCGACACGTCGATGGAATCGATCCACCCGAGGCCGTCGCGGACCAGGATCAGGCGCTGCTCACCCGAGTTCTCCCACGAGGCCGGCGCCGCCGGGTTCACCTTCTGGTACACGTACACGAGCGTCAGCTCGACCTGGCGGTTCCCGTGGCCCGGCCGGTGTCCCCGGTGGTCGTCGCACGCGTTCGCGGCGGTGGGGAGCAGGGCGATGATGAGGCCCGTGGTGAGGGCCGCGAGCGTGGAACGGCGACGCGCTGTACGCATGGTGGGTAGTCCTCGTGCTGGGGGATCCGGACCAGACGGTCCGGCGAGAACTATGCCCGATTTCGTCCCATTTGGCGACACCTTCACCCATACGGGCGTGTTTCTCTGCATTCTGGCGCGATCAAGACCGGCGAGCCTCTCACCTGCGGAGACGCCTCGGCGCTCAATGACCTCGTGACGACGGCCGGCACCGACGGCGCGAACGTCCGAGCCGCGGGCTCACGCCGTCGCGGCGCGCGCCTTGCGCAGCTCCCGCTTCAGGTCCGCGATCTCGTCACGGAGCCGCGCGGCGAGCTCGAACTGGAGCTCGCCCGCCGCCGCGTGCATCTGGTCGGTGAGCTCCTGCACCAGCTCGGCCAGGTCCCCGGCCGGTACGTCCGCGCGACGCGCCGCGCGCCCCCCGCCGGCGCCTGCGGCCGTCGACGCGCCCCGCCCCCCTCGCCCCGGCTGCCGGTAGCCGCCCTTGAGGAGCTCGGTGGTGTCGAGGTCCTCCCTGGCCAGCATGTCCGTCACGTCCGCGATCCGCTTGCGCAGCGGCGTGGGGTCGACCCCGTTGAGGCGGTTGTACTCGAGCTGCTTCTCGCGCCGGCGGTTCGTCTCGTCGATCGCCCTGGCCATCGAGGGCGTGATCGCGTCGGCGTACATGTGCACCTGGCCCGACACGTTGCGGGCCGCGCGGCCGATCGTCTGGATGAGGGACGTCTCCGACCGCAGGAAACCCTCCTTGTCGGCGTCGAGGATGCTCACCAGGGACACCTCAGGCAGGTCCAGGCCCTCGCGGAGCAGGTTGATCCCGACAAGGACGTCGACGGTGCCCAGCCGCAGCTCGCGGAGCAGCTCGATGCGACGGAGCGTGTCGACCTCGGAGTGCAGGTACTGGACCTTGATTCCGCGTTCCAGCAGGTAGTCGGTCAGGTCCTCCGACATCTTCTTGGTCAGCGTCGTGACGAGGACGCGCTCGTCCTTCTCGGACCGGGCGCGGATCTCGTCGAGCAGGTCGTCGATCTGCCCCTTCGTGGGCTTGACCACCACCTCCGGGTCGACGAGCCCGGTGGGCCGGATGATCTGCTCCACCACACCGTCGGACTGCGCGAGCTCGTACGGGCCCGGCGTCGCCGAGAGGTAGACGGTCTGCCCGATGCGGTCGACGAACTCCTCCCACCGCAGCGGGCGGTTGTCCATCGCCGAGGGCAGCCGGAACCCGTGCTCCACGAGCGAGCGCTTCCGGGACATGTCGCCCTCGTACATCGCCCCGATCTGCGGGACCGTCACGTGCGACTCGTCGATGACGAGCAGGAAGTCCTCGGGGAAGTAGTCGAGCAGGGTGTTCGGCGGCGACCCGGGGTCGCGCCCGTCGATGTGCCGCGAGTAGTTCTCGATGCCCGAGCACGAGCCGACCTGGCGCATCATCTCGAGGTCGTAGGTGGTGCGCATGCGCAGCCGCTGCGCCTCGAGGAGCTTGTTCTGGGCCTCGAGCTCGGCGAGCCGCTCCTCGAGCTCCGCCTCGATCCCGGCCGTCGCGCGCTCCATCCGCTCCGGGCCGGCGACGTAGTGCGACGCGGGGAAGAGGAACGTCTGCTGCTCGGACCGCAGCACCTCGCCGGTGACCGGGTGCAGCGTCTGGATCGCCTCGACCTCGTCCCCGAAGAACTCGATGCGGACCGCGAGCTCCTCGTAGACCGGGATGATCTCGACCGTGTCGCCGCGGACGCGGAACGTTCCGCGGGTGAACGCCATGTCGTTGCGGGTGTACTGCATCGCCACGAACCGGCGCAGCAGCTGGTCCCGCTCGATCTGGTCGCCGACGGCGATCGGCACCATCCGGTCCACGTACTCCTGCGGTGTGCCGAGGCCGTAGATGCACGACACCGAGGCCACGACGACGACGTCCCGCCGCGTGAGCAGCGAGTTCGTCGCCGAGTGCCGCAGCCGCTCCACCTCCTCGTTGATCGAGGAGTCCTTCTCGATGTAGGTGTCCGTCTGCGCGATGTACGCCTCGGGCTGGTAGTAGTCGTAGTACGAGACGAAGTACTCGACCGCGTTGTTCGGCAGGAGCTCCCGGAACTCGGTGGTCAGCTGC
>JAEZBT010000100.1 GCA_023426865.1 Actinomycetes bacterium | reverse complement strand
GAGCAGGTGAGCCGAGGCTTCCTGCCCGGCTACTCCGACGGCGAGGTCACCAACATGACCGAGCGCATCACGAGCCTGTGGACCGGCTCGTGGATCGCCGCGCTCGCCGTCGGGCTCGTCGTCTGGGGCCTGGTCCTGTGGGCCGTCACCGTCTACCGCAAGCGCAAGGACGACGACGTGCTGCCCGTGCAGCTGCGCTACCACGTGCCGCTCGAGGTCATGTACATCGTGCTGCCGATCCTCATGATCGGGGTGATGTTCATCTACACGGCGCGGGACATCGAGGCCATCACCGACGTGTCTGCCGAGCCCGACGTGGTGGTCGAGGTCTACGGCAAGCAGTGGAGCTGGGACTTCAACTACCTCGACGAGGAGGTGTGGGACTCGGGCGTGCACTCCGAGAACCCCGCCGCACCCGGCGCCGAGGAGGAGCTGCCGACCCTGTACCTGCCGGTGGACGAGCGCGTGGAGTTCCGCCTCGAGTCCCGCGACGTCATCCACTCGTTCTGGGTGCCCGCGTTCCTGTACAAGCTCGACATGTTCCCGGGGCAGACCAACACCTTCCAGGTGGTGCCGACCCGCGAGGGCGTCTACGCCGGCAAGTGCGCCGAGTTCTGCGGCGAGTTCCACTCGGGGATGCTCTTCAACGTCGCGGTGGTCTCCGCCGAGGAGTACGCCGCGCACATCGACGAGCTGCGGGAGGCGGGCCAGACCGGTCGCCTCGGCCCCGAGCTCGACCGCGTGACCAACCGCGGCGACGACGACTCGATCCCGACCGGGGAGGCCTGATGACGGCGTTGGCGCAGCCAGCACCTGCTCTGACGACGGCGCGCCGGCGCAGCCTCGGCCGTGCCGTCGTGAAGGTCCTGACCACCACCGACCACAAGACGATCGGGTACATGTACCTGGTCACGTCGTTCGTGTGGTTCTGCCTCGGCGGCCTCATGGCGCTCGTGATCCGGGCCGAGCTCTTCGACCCGGGCATCCAGGTGGTGCAGAGCCTCGAGCAGTACAACCAGCTCTTCACCATGCACGGCACGATCATGCTGCTGCTCTTCGCGACACCGCTCTTCGCGGGCTTCGCGAACGTCATCATGCCGCTGCAGATCGGCGCGCCTGACGTCGCCTTCCCCCGTCTGAACGCGTTCTCGTACTGGCTGTACCTGTTCGGCGGCCTGATCGCCGCGGGCGGCTTCCTCACCCCGCAGGGCGCCGCCTCGTTCGGCTGGTTTGCCTACGCGCCGCTGTCCACCACGACGTACTCGCCGGGCGTGGGCGGTGACCTCTGGGTCTTCGGCCTGGCGCTGGCGGGCTTCGGCACCATCCTCGGTGCCGTCAACTTCATCACCACGGTCATCACGATGCGCGCGCCCGGCATGACGATGTTCCGGATGCCGATCTTCACGTGGAACACCCTCGTCACGAGCCTGCTCGTGCTGATGGCGTTCCCGCCCCTGGCGGCGGCGCTGTTCGCGCTCGGCTCCGACCGGCGGCTCGGGTCCCACGTGTTCGACCCGGAGCACGGCGGGGCGGTGCTGTGGCAGCACCTGTTCTGGTTCTTCGGACACCCCGAGGTCTACATCATCGCGCTGCCCTTCTTCGGCATCATCACCGAGGTCCTGCCGGTGTTCAGCCGCAAGCCGGTGTTCGGCTACAAGGGCCTGGTGTACGCCACGATCTCGATCGCCGCGCTGTCCGTGACGGTCTGGGCGCACCACATGTACTCGACCGGCGCCGTCCTGCTGCCGTTCTTCGCCCTCATGACGATGCTCATCGCGGTGCCGACCGGCGTGAAGTTCTTCAACTGGATCGGCACGATGTGGCGAGGGAAGCTCACCTTCGAGACGCCGATGCTCTGGGCCATCGGCTTCATGGTGACGTTCCTCTTCGGCGGCCTCACCGGCGTCATCCTCGCCTCGCCGCCGCTGGACTTCCACGTCACCGACACCTACTTCGTGGTGGCCCACTTCCACTACGTCGTCTTCGGGACCGTCGTGTTCGCGATGTTCTCGGGCTTCTACTTCTGGTGGCCGAAGTTCACGGGCCGCATGCTCGACGAGCGGCTCGGCAAGCTCCACTTCTGGATGCTGTTCTTCGGGTTCCACGCGACGTTCCTCATCCAGCACTGGCTGGGCGTCGTCGGCATGCCGCGCCGCTACGGCGACTACGCGGTCGAGGACAACTTCACGTGGATGAACCAGGTGTCCACGGTCGGGTCGTTCCTGCTGGCCGCGTCCACGCTGCCCTTCCTGTGGAACGTGTACCGCAGCACGCGTAGCCCCCTGGTCATGGTGGACGACCCGTGGGGCTACGGGAACTCGCTGGAGTGGGCGACGTCGTGCCCGCCGCCGCGGCACAACTTCGTGTCCCTGCCGCGGATCCGGTCGGAGCGCCCGGCGTTCGACCTGCACCACCCCGAGGTGGCCGCGATGGACCACGTCGAGCCCGACGCAGACAGCCCGCTCGACTGGGAAGCCGACCGTCGCGGCCAGGTCTCGACCGCGCAGGAGCGGCTCGCCACGGGCGACGCCCACCCGGAGCGGTCGTCGACGACCATCGTCGACGACGGGCCGCGGCCCGGAGCCGATGACGAGGGGAGCGCCCGATGAAGTTCGAGGCCCGGCTGTTCCTGGCCCTCGTGCCGTTCTTCGTGGTCGTGACCGTCGGCTACGGCTGGTGGAGCGAGTGGGAGCCGGTCGGCGCCGTCGCGCTGGCCCTGGTGGGGGCCCTGGTCGGCATGATCGGCATGTACCTGGCCCTCGTGGCGCGCCGCATCGACTCACGCCCCGAGGACGACCCCATGGGGGAGATCGCCGAGGGCGCCGGCGAGCAGGGCGTCTTCAGCCCGGGAAGCTGGTGGCCGATCGCCTGCGCCGGAGCGGCGTCGCTGGTCTTCCTCGGCCTGGCGGTGGGTTGGTGGCTGGTCGGCATCGGCGTCGTGCTGGGCGCGCTCGCCCTGGTCGGGTGGGTCTTCGAGTTCAGCCGCGGCCAGCACGCGCACTGAGCCGCGAGCCGTGAACCGCGCCTGAGGGCGGCCGCCCGCGTAGTGTCGATCATGGCTGAAGGCGGTGCCCTGGCGGGCTGGTGCCGGCCACGGGGGCGCCGTCCGGCCCGTTCGTCCCGGCTGGGGCGGACGGTCGACGGTCCCAGGGGGTTCACGATGGCCAACGTCCCGTTCTCCAACACCGACGCCGGCAAGCACACCGGGGTCACCGCACCGCTCGGCGGCGCGCTCGAACCGGGTGATCTCGTCGCGATCAACGGCAGCGCCGATCTCAGCACGGCGATCGTCGGCAGCTCCGGCGCGTACGTGCGCAAGATTGAGCTCGTCCGGCAGGCGGGCTTCTACAGCTACGTCGTCAACGTCATCGCGCGGGGACCGAAGGGCCTGGGCTCCGGGTGGCTGTACCTGCACTTCACCGACAAGACTGGGGACCGCTACGCCCTCGGTGTCTGGCGGTCGGAGGAGCTGCAGCACACGGTGGCCTTCAACAGTGCGGACCCGGGGATCGTGAAGATCGAGTGGTCCGCATGAGCTCCGGCCGGTGACGACGAAGGCCCCCGGTCGCTGGACCGGGGGCCTTCGCGTGTCCGTGACCTGTCACGGACGGTGGTCTCAGAGCGCCGGGACGATGAGCCCGGCGGTCTGGGTGCGCGCACGCGCGAACCGCTCGGCCGCGTCCGCCCAGTTGACGATGTTCCACCACGCCTTGACGTAGTCGGCCTTGACGTTGACGTAGTCCAGGTAGAAGGCGTGCTCCCACATGTCCAGCAGGACGATCGGCACGACGCCCAGGGGGATGTTGCCCTGCTGGTCGTAGAGCTGGAAGGTGATGAGCTTCTGGCCGATGGAGTCCCACGCGAGGATGGCCCAGCCGGAGCCCTGGATGCTCGTGGCGACGGCCGCGAACTGCGCGGCGAAGGCCTCGAACGACCCGAAGTACTCGTCGATCGCGGCGGCCAGCTCGCCGTCGGGGCGGTCGCCGCCCTCGGGGGAGAGGTTGTGCCAGAAGGCGGAGTGGTTGACGTGCCCGCCCAGGTTGAACGCCAGCGTCTTCTCGAGGCCCATCACCGACGCGAAGTCGTTCTTGTCGCGCGCCTCGGCGAGCTTCTCCAGCGTCTGGTTCGCGCCGGTCACGTACGCCGCGTGGTGCTTGTCGTGGTGCAGCTCCATGATCCGGCCGGAGATGTGCGGCTCGAGGGCCCCGAAGTCGTAGGGCAGGTCGGGCAGGGTGTACTCAGCCATGGGTCCTCCGGTCGGTAGCGAACTGTCTCCTCCGCGTGAACCGCGCCACAGCGCGGGTCATTCCCCACTCTGGCCCATGATCAGCCGTCGTGCGCGTCGGCACCCCGCTCGACGGCGGGCCCGGCACCGCGCTCGCCCGAGGGGAGCGCACCGACCGGGTGCTGGTCGCCGGCAGCCACGGCCGGGAGGGCGTCGTGCTCGCCGTGCGCCTGCGCCGCCGCGAGCTCGGCGGGCGTCACCGGGTCCACGCGGTCCTCGAAGAAGACCCGCGACACCCGCGCGCGCAGCGCGTCCTTGCGGTAGCCCTTGCGGCGCACCCCGCGCTCGTCCTGGGCGGGGAGCAGCTCGAGCGGCCGCTTGGGCTCGTGCGCGACCCGGACCCACCGCTCGTACTCGTCGAGCGGGCGGTGCACCTCGATGTACTCGCCGGATGCGAACCGGACGATGCGGCCGGTCTCGTGCCCGTGCAGGACGAGCTCGCGGTCCTTGCGCTGCAGGCCCAGGCAGATCCGCTTCGTCGCCCAGAACGCCACCGGCGGCGCGAGCAGCAGGGCGAAGCGCAGCACCCAGGTGATGTCGTTGATCGACAGGCCGAAGTGCGTCGCCAGGATGTCGTTGGAGCCGGCGACCACGAGCACGACGAACGCGGTCAGCGTGGCGACGCCGACGCCCGTGCGGACCGGGTTGTTGCGCGGCCGCTCGGAGATGTGGTGCTCGCGGCGGTCGCCGGTCACCCATGCCTCGACGAACGGCCACGCCCCGAGCACCGTGAACAGGAGCCCGGGGATGATCACGCCCGGCACGAGAATGTTCATCGGGATCGTGAAGCCCGCGATCACCCACTCCGTGCCCTGCCCCGGCATCAGGCGCAGGCCGCCCTCCAGGAAGAGCATGTACCAGTCGGGCTGGGCTCCCGCGGACACCGGTGACGGGTCGTAGGGCCCGTAGTTCCAGACCGGGTTGATGGTCATCGTCGCGCCCATGAGCGCCAGGACGGCGAACACGATGAAGAAGAAGCCGCCGGCCTTGGCCACGTACACGGGGAACAGCGGGTAGCCGACGACGTTGCGCTCGGTGCGCCCGGGGCCCGCGTAGTGCGTGTGCTTGTGGAGCACGACGAGCAGCAGGTGCAGGCCGACGAGCGCGAGGATCAGGCCCGGCACGAGCAGGATGTGCACCGCGTACAGGCGGGGGATGATCACCTCGCCCGGGAACTCCCCGCCGAAGAGCAGGTAGGACGCGTAGCTGCCGACCACCGGGATGGAGCGCGCGACGCCGTCGGCGATGCGCAGGCCGTTGCCGGACAGCACGTCGTCCGGCAGGGAGTAGCCGGAGAAGCCGGCGGCCAGGCCGAGCAGCATCAGCGTGAAGCCGACCAGCCAGTTCACCTCGCGGGGCTTGCGGAACGCGCCCGTGAAGAAGACGCGCATCATGTGCGTGACGATCGCGGCGATGAACAGCAGCGCCGCCCAGTGGTGGATCTGCCGGATGAGCAGGCCGCCGGTCACCTCGAACGAGATGTCGAGCACGGAGGCGAACGCCTCGGACATCTCCACGCCGTTCATCGGCGCGAACGGGCCCTCGTAGACCGTCATGCCCATGCTCGGCACGAAGAACAGCGTGAGGAAGATGCCCGTGAGGACCAGGACGAGGAACGAGTAGAGCGCGATCTCGCCGAGCAGGAACGACCAGTGGTCCGGGAAGACCTTGCGCGCGAAGCTCTTGACCGCGAGGCCGATGCCCGTGCGCTGGTCGAGGTAGTCGGCCGTCGCGGCGGCGGCCGCAGCGCTCCGCTTCGGGGGTGCCTGGGTCCCGTTCTGGCTCACTTGAGACGCTCCCAGTAGCTCGGGCCGATCGGTTCGTGGAAGTCGCTCTGCGCGACGAGGTAGCCCTCGTCGTCGACGGTGATGGGCAGCTGGGGCAGCGGCCGGCTCGCCGGCCCGAAGACGACGCGCGCGCCGTCGGCGATGTCGAACGTCGACTGGTGGCAGGGGCACAGGAGGTGGTGCGTCTGCTGCTCGTAGAGCGCCACGGGGCAGCCGACGTGCGTGCAGATCTTGGAGAACGCGACGATGCCGTCGTGCGACCAGCCCTCGCCCTGCTCGGACTTCAGGTCCGCCGGGTCGAGCCGGACCATGAGGACGACCGCCTTGGCCTTCTCCTCGATCCAGTGCTCCTGCTCGCGCAGTCCGTCGGGGATGACGTGGAAGGCCGAGCCCACGGTCACGTCGTCGGCCTTGATCGGGGTGCCCGAGGGGTCGCGCGTCAGGCGGACGCCGCGCTTCCACATCGTGTGGCGGAAGGCGCCGACGTTCCAGTCGCCGCCGACCTCGCCGATGAGCGGGACCGCCAGGGAGAGCGGGAACAGCGCGAGCGCCGACACCATCGCGCCCTTGAGCACGCCGCGGCGGGCGATGCCGGAGTCCTCCGCGCCTTCCCGCAGCACGGCGACTGCCCCGTCCCGGACCTCGGGGGAGCTCTTCTGCGGGTGGCGCGTCTCGACGACCTCGTGGTCCGACATCAGGGTCTTCGCCCAGTGCACGGCGGCGACGCCGATGCCGGCCAGGGAGAGGAACAGCGCCGCGCCCAGCAGCAGGTTCGACGTGCGGATGCTCGCGACCGACTCGCCCGGGGGCACCAGGACGTAGGCCACGATGAGGCCGATCGTGCCCAGGACGGAGATGCCGAAGAGCGCGGCGACCTGGCGGGTGGCCCGCTGGGCCGCCGCAGGGTCCTGGTCGGTCAGGCGCGGGCGGTGCGGCTCGAGCCCCGGGTTCTCGAAGCGCTCGGGGAGCGTGGCGGGGGTCGTGACCGTCCCCTGGCCGTCCGTGACGGTCAGCTCGCCCGGCTCGTGGTCGTGGGTGCTCATGCGGACTTCGCTCCGATCCAGACGGCGGCACCGAGGAGCAGGCCCATGCCGACGACCCACACCCACAGACCTTCGGACACCGGGCCGACCGCGCCCAGGTCCGCGCCGCCGGGGGACCCCTGCTTCTGCTCGTCGAGGAACGCGATGATGTCCCGCTTCTCCTCGGGTGTGATGTTCGCGTCGTTGAACACCGGCATCGACGACGGGCCGGTGACCATGGCCTCGTAGATCTGGGTCGGCGTGCTGCCGGACAGCGACGGCGCGTACTTGCCCTCCGTGAGGGCGCCGCCGCGGCCGATCGAGCCGTGGCACATCGCGCAGTTCGTGCGGAACAGCGCCATGCCGTTGGCGGCGTCGCCGAGGGTGGGGTCGACCTGCTCCGCGGTGGGGATGGCCGGGCCGGGGGCGAGCGAGGCGACGAAGGCCGCGAGCTGGGAGATCTGCTCCTCGTCGAAGACCGGCGGCTTCGCGGGCGCCTGCGGGCCGGTCGCCTGCATGGGCATGCGGCCGGTGGAGACCTGGAAGTCCACGGCGGCCGCGCCGACGCCGATGAGCGACGGGAAGCCCTCGCGGCCCTCGCCGCCGGGGCCGTGGCAGGTCGCGCAGTTCGTGCGGAAGAGCGCCTCGCCCGCTGCGATGTCGTCCTCGGAAGCCGACGCGGCACTGGCCTGCGCGGGCGCCGGGCTCAGCACGGCGTAGAGGGCGCCCGTCAGCAGCAGCGCGAGCAGGAGGAGCACCACCGGGGCCATCCGGTGGTGCCGTCGGTCAGCGATCGCCTTCACGCAGCGGTCCTCGGCTTTCTGGGGGTCGGCCCGGTCACCGGATCAGGTAGATCGCACCGAACAGCGCGATCCAGACGACGTCGACGAAGTGCCAGTAGTACGAGACGACGATCGCCGTCGTCGCCTCGTGGTGGCCGAAGCGGCGGGCGGCGAACGACCGGCCGAGCAGCATCAGGAAGGCGAGCAGCCCGCCGATGACGTGCAGGCCGTGGAAGCCGGTGGTCAGGTAGAACACCGAGCCGTAGGGGTCGCTGTTCAGCGCGATCCCGTGCTGGACCAGCTCGGCGTACTCGTACACCTGGCCGCCGATGAACGCGGCACCCATGACGAAGGTCAGGGTCATCCACTCGTTCATGCCCCAGCGGGTCACCTGGAGCAGCGAGCCGGTGCGCCGCGGCTGGAACCGCTCGGCCGCCCACACGCCCATCTGGCAGGTCACCGAGCTGAGCACCAGAACCGTGGTGTTGATCGCGGCGAAGGTGAGGTTCAGCTGGGCCGTGCGCTCGGCCCACATCTCCGGCAGCGCGGCGCGCGTGGTGAAGTACATGGCGAAGAGGCCGGCGAAGAACATGAGCTCGCTGGCGAGCCACACGATGGTGCCGACCGACACCGGGTTCGGGCGGTTGACGCTCAGGTGGGGGCGGGCGGCGGCCGCCGTCGTTGTCGACACGCGGCCATTATGGCTGACGATAGGACCTAGGGCCCACATCGGGAGCGGGCGAGTTTGATCAACGTGCGGGCCGGGTCTTTCGCGGCCTGGCGTGCCGACCACGTCCGGCCAGGTCCGTGGGAAGATGCGACGAGTTCGGACGACGACGAGTGAGGCGAGATGCGCGACGAGTGGGACGTGGCCGAGGGCACCGATGTCGAGCCCGTCTGCCGGATCCTCCTGTACAGCGACCACCCCCAGACCCGCGAGGCGGTGCTGCTCGGCGTGGGTGGCCGGGCCGCGAAGGACCTGCCGCGGATCGAGTGGGTGGAGGTCGCCACCGCGCCGGTCGTCCTCTCGCGCGTCGAGTCCGAGCGGTTCGACCTCCTCGTGCTCGACGGCGAGGCCGGCAAGGCCGGTGGGATGGGGCTGTGCCGGCAGCTGAAGGACGAGGTGTTCCGCTGCCCGCCGGTGCTCGTGCTCCTCGGTCGGCCCGAGGACCGTTGGCTCGCCTCGTGGTCGGACGCGGACGCCGTGCTCGCGCGGCCGCTGGACCCGCTGGAGCTCCAGGACTCCGTCGCACGCCTGCTCCGGGCACCGGTGGAGGGGGCGCGATGACGTCGGCTCCCGCCGACCGGCCCCCGACGCCACCCACCTGGCCGGGCCTGCTGATGACCCTCCTCGCCGGCCGCGACCTCGCCACGGAGGAGACCCGCTGGGCCATGGGTCAGGTGATGGCCGGTGAGGCCAGCCCGATCCAGCTGGCCGGGTTCCTCGTGGCCCTGCGGGCCAAGGGCGAGACCGTGCCGGAGATCGGTGGGCTCGTCGAAGAGATGCTCGCCCACGCGCACCGGATCACCGTCCCGGGGCCGACGCTCGACATCGTCGGCACGGGCGGTGACCTGCACCGGACCGTGAACATCTCCACGATGGCGGCGTTCGTCGCGGCCGGTGCCGGCGCGCGCGTCGTCAAGCACGGCGGGCGGGCCGTGTCCTCCGCGAGCGGCAACGTCGACGTCCTCGAGGCCCTCGGTGGGCGTGTGGACCTGCCGCCCGCGCGCGTGGCGGAGATCGCCGAGGAGGTGGGCATCACCTTCTGCCCCGCCCCCGTGTTCCATCCCGCCATGCGTCACGCCGGCCCCGTCCGCAAGGGCCTCGCCGTGCCCACGGCCTTCAACGTGCTCGGCCCGCTCACCAACCCCGCGCAGCCGGCGGCCTCCGCGATCGGCGTGCCGGATGCCCGGCTCGCCGCGCTCATCGCGGGTGTGCTCGCCGCGCGCGGCCGCGCCGCGCTCGTCTTCCGTGGGCACGAGGGTCTCGACGAGCTGGCGGCCACCGGTCCCGCGCAGCTCTGGTGGGTCCAGGACGGAGCGGTCACCGAGCACCAGCTCGACCCCGTCCACGACCTCGGGCTCGACGCCGTCACCGTCACCGACCTGCGCGGGGGCGACGCCGGCTCGAACGCCGACGTCGCCCGTCAGGTCTTCGCCGGGCGTGCACCCGTCGCGGTGCGGCAGACGGTGCTGCTCAACGCGGCCGCCGGCCTCGCGGTGCAGGCGAGCATCGGTGGCACCGGGGAGGTCTCGCTCGTGGACCGCCTCCGGGCGGGCATGACCGCCGCGACCGCCGCGATCGACGATGGCCGCGCCCAGGACACCCTCGAGCGCTGGGTCACCGCGACCCGGCGCGACTGAACCACCCGGCGGTCGCGCCGACCGGCTGGCTCACGCCGCGGGTCAGTCCTCGAGGCCGAGGGCGAATGCCGCGTCGAGGTCGTGCGCGGAGTAGGACCGGAAGGCGATGTAGGTCTGCGTGTGCAGGACGCCCTCGACCTTGCTGATCCGGTCGGCGATGACGTCGGCGAGCTGCTCGTGCTCCTTGACGCGCACCATGGCGATGAGGTCGACCTCGCCGGTGACCGAGTAGACCTCGAAGACGCCGGCGACCTCCGCCACCTCGGCGGCGATCTCCGGGATGCGGCCGGGGTCGGTGTCGATGTGGACGATCGCGGTGATCATGGTCGGTGGCCCTCCGAGGTCTGGTGCGGCGTGGTGCCCATCATGCCGCGGAGTGCGCACCCGCGTCGGACGCGCCGAGCCGGCGGAGCGCGGCGGCCAGCCCGGTGCTCCCGTCCGTGCGGTTGCGGTACGCCTCGGCGCCGCGCACGGGACAGGCCCAGCCCTCGCCGACCTCGACCAGTCGCACCCCGGGCTGCTCGAGCCAGCGCAGCACCAGGTCGGTCTCCTCGGGGCTCGCGGCCGATGCCGGCAGGGTCGGGGGTGCGGCCTCCTCGGC